>CAZTEK010000011.1:0-20544 GCA_964612095.1 uncultured Verrucomicrobiota bacterium | reverse complement strand
ACATCATCAAGGTGCTCGACGTACCGGTTGACCCAGCGGTCATCGTCGAAGTCATCAATCTGGAATTTGCAAAATCCAAAGAAATTGCCGGCATTCTGAACGAATTCGTCGGCGCCGCCAAAGCCACCGAAAAAACTAAAGCACCCGGTGCCGGTAAAGTAGAAGGCAGCAAAACGGTTGACGAAATCATCCAGCGCGCCGTTGAACCGACCGGTGTGGAACTCAGCCCCGCAACCAAAAATGCTATCGGTCGCCTCTCCGCCGACACCAAAATCCTCTCTGATGAACGCTCCAACGCCCTGCTCTTGATGGGCCGCAAAACCGATATCGAAGCTCTCAAGCAGGTCATTGCCAGCCTCGATGTCATGCTCGAACAGGTCATGATCGAAGCTGTTATTCTTGGCGTCGGATTAACTGATAATTTAGATACAGGCGTTCAGTGGGTTTATGACACACAAATGCCAAAGGGTTCCTCCGAAAGTTTGGCCGGTTTTAAAGGCGGTAGCATTTCTTCCAACTCCGCACTTGGAGGGCTTGGTACAGGTTTTAATTATTACGGCATTATTCCAAAGCTCAATATGCAGGCGCTAATCAGAGCGGCAAAATCAGATAGCGACACCCGAGTTCTCTCTACACCAGTGGTGATGACTACGGACAACACCGAAGCGAAAATCACAGTCGGTGAAGAGCGCCCAGTGATCTCTTCGTCCATTAACAGCGGCACAGGAGTCAATGTCGGTAACAACACCGCCTACAGCGCCCGTTCAACTTATGAATATCGCAACATCGGTATAACGCTCACCGTCACTCCAAACATCAATCCGCAAGGTTTTGTAGTGATGGAAATCACTCAAACGGCCGATGACGTCGGCGACGAAGTTAAAATTGACGGAAATCTCGTGCCAGTTGTCCAAAAACGAGAAATAACAGCCACCGTTGCGGTGCAAGATCGTTCAACCATTGTGCTGGGTGGACTAGTTCGAAAATCCACATCCAAAACTGCTGAAAAAATACCGTTTCTAGGCGACATTCCGCTCATCGGATGGCTCTTTAGCACACACATTAATAAAGATGACCGCACAGAACTAGTGGTACTACTGACACCATATGTGTTGACCAACCCAGATCAGATTCAACGTGAAGCCACTCGTCGATTCAATTCTTCCGATGCCAATAAAACGCTCTGGCCGCGCGGCTGGTCGCAAAGCCCGCTGGCCAACGACGAGCCGGAGCCGGAAAAAGAGATCAAGAAAAAGAAAAAGGATGCGGAAAAGGCGAAAGCTGATGCTGAGAAATCTGCTGAAACCCCCGCGCCTGCCGCCGCCGAGTAATTTTCATAAACTCTTATCCTGTAGCCGGGGGCGGTGACCCCGGCAGGTTTGGCGTGACGCGCTTGCACCCGCAGAATAAAGAGACGCGGCCACCGTCCGCATCCACAGAATTTCGAACTGGAAGTTAACAATGCCGATTTTTTGGATGGAGGCGCAGTGAAACGAAAAGGTTGTTCTGCGGGTTGGATAAAAGGTGTGTTTATAGCAGCAATATTGCTGGCGGGCCTGCTTAGTCCGACGGCGCGCGGAGACGCCAGCGATAATCAGGCGTGGATACGGTTCTGGGTGTCAGGGAATATAAACGACACGGTTAGTGTCAAATTGACCCATGAAGACCGTTTCCGAGACTCAGGCGAAGATAAGTATTATTATGGCTACACAGATATCAGCCTGCCGGTAAAACTGAACGAGCACTGGACTCTGGCACCTGCCGTACGGGCGATCCGCACATTGCGGAGCGGCGAGTGGAAAGACGATCTAATGCCGCACATTACCCTGCTTAACAAAACGACACTCGGTCCTGTGTTGCTGAAAAACCGGATGCGACTGGTGCGAACGGATAAAGAAGATGCGGATGTCGATCCGGTTCAGTACCGCCATCGACTAGATGTGGTATCTGCCACCGGGTGGAGCAGCTGGAAATTTAAACCATACATTGCGGAAGAGGGTTTCTATGATTTTACCGATCACGATCTAAACCAGTTCCGTACGTACGGCGGGTTACTCTTCTCGCCGCTAAAGAAAGTATCATTCGATCTATATGTCATGCGCGAGGATACAAAAAAAGAGAATAGCTGGCATGATATTCTGGTTTTCGGCTTGATCACCGGATTTGAATTTTAAATTTTCTCTAGGGAATCTTATTTGACTTGGGAGTAGCCTCCTCCGGAATCGGCTTAAAAAGGAATTCGCGGCTCACTATGCCAGCCGGATTGGCCACATCGCGTAATGCTACCCCGTTGCGCTTAAAGCGGAAAAGAACACCTCGGTAATCCTCGGTGGATTTTCCTCCCCCCTCGTCTCTATTGCCAACCCCGCTATCCACATTTTCATATGTTTTCAGAGTGATGGGCGGTGTAATGACGACTTTTGTCTCGTTGGCCGCAATATCCATTACAGGGAGAGTTGCAACCTGATACCCCAGCCCACTCTGCGGACCACGGAGACCACGCCCCTCCACTTGTCTTCTCTCATAGGCAATCGCGTATTCAATCGTCAGCCCTGTGATCGGAACACCCCCTCCATTTTCGATCGTCAGCTCATGATAGTATGTATTCTTGTCGACCTTAATATCGGTTCCCTTTATGTAGCTCGTGTTTTCATCCCCTTTTTTTCGGGTGAAAGTCACGTCAAAGTCGCTGGACTGAACAATCTGATTCATCTTCCAATCAAGAATGATCTTTTGATTTTGCGGTGCAATTTGATCGAATGTTGTTTCTATATATTCGCCATCCTCGGTTATAGCCCTGACTTTCCCGGAGTCCGGAGAATATCGATCGACTCTCGCTGTAACCTGTGTTCCATCCGGTTTAGTGAAAACTCGCATAATCTCTTCATCCAGCGTCTGCGAAGGCTTCTGTGAAAAAGCCGTGATGCATAAAACCTGACTCAGCAGAACCGCAACGGCCAGTGAACTATTTTTAATCGTCATAGCATTCTCCCTTTCTATTCATCCTCTCCATGAGGAATCGTTATCTGGTAAAAATCACCTAAAACAGCGTTTCAGTCAAATGAAGGATGATAAATAAAATTATCCAGTCTGCCTGAACCGTGTACACGCGCCTAGCGTCCAGTGACGGCACGCTCACTTGCCAGGCGTGTCTGCAATTGCTCAGCCCAGAAGTCCATCGCATCATTTGCCGCATGCCACTTGCTGAACTTGTCGAATTTTCCGGTGTACTTGCGTCCTGCACGCGCATCAACCGCAGCAAAAAGCCGCTTGCCGGCCAGCGAATCCACCCCTTCACATTCGGCGCCAATCGAACCAACAGCAAGGTTCGAGCCGGTAACAATCTTCTTGGCCGCGCCGAGTACTATAGCGGGCGGCATCACAGAGGACATCGTATCCATCACAACCTTCGACCCTTTCGCCTCTGTTATGGCAATACGAAGGCGCAACACGCCAGGGCCGGGCTCATTAACCAGTATGTAATCTTTTTTCAGCTGTTCACGTAATGTGGCATCAAAATAATTCAAGAGATGCTGCTGATCTTCCTTGGACATTTTCGCCATACCGCTGTCCTTATCCTTGGCATAGGCCCGGATAGGATCGATCAGGATCTTATTGTAACTGCGGAAGTCAGCTTTCGAATCGACGTAGCTCAACATGGCCGTATCACCGCCCAGATCCTTCAACTGACTGTAGTCGCTTAGAAACCCCGAACCGCTCACTGAACGTTGTTGGTATGTTGATGCGCATCCGCACAAAAACAAACCGCCCGCTATCGCCGCCGCCATAATTTTTACTGTCTTCGTATTCATACTCCCATTCCCTTTCCGTTATTTTCCTTCTCTGCAACTATCGCGTGTCCACCCTCCTTTATGAATAGGGATGGTAACTCAACAGTTCCCGAATTGCTACATCGCATCGCTCCTGCTTGCGCTCCTTCGGCCAAGACATTTCACCATCCTTATTTTTCCGTCGATGCCGGCCCGGTTTTTTTAAAAATCCATTTATTCCAATGACTTGCCTGCGCCTGTTGAACCGCCGGGTGTTTAGCGTCAAGACTGGCCGCCAGTTTTTTAAAATCCTCATTATCATAAAGTAGCGTTCGGGCGGTTAGTTTCAGTCCATCCACCACATCATTTTTCAAAACAAATGACGTGGGCAGGGTCAAAAGAAATTCGAGCTGGCTGGGCTCTCTGACCTTCATGAAGTCCAGATCAATGGAATAAAACTCCACTTTGTCTCGTAATCCCTGACGTTCCTTAAACCCTCGCACCAACTCGTTAAACCCAAGGATTGTATCTTCCGTATAGCGCTCCATCATCCGGGTGCTGGCCGCAACGGCTACCGGAATATTCCCCGGCGGTTTTTTGGATTTACCCCAGCCTTTATCGCGCTTGACCGCAGAATTAACCACAATCAAAACCACCTTGCGGATATTGGAAATCTCATCCGTCTTTGCCCGCAGTTCCGGACTGTCATCCAAAATCGAAGTCACATCCATGTAGGTTCTCAAGCCGAGATTGTCCACCACCCCGCCATCGGACAGATGAATATAGGGACAGTTATTTGTATTTAAGTAGGACTTCATACGCATACCCTGAACCCGGGCCTGGCCGGCCTCAGAACCATACTCTTTTGTCACCCATGCGGGTGCGGCAACCGGATAGAGTCCGGTATAGTTTTTGAGCGAAATGGGGGACAACGCTCCAGGTACTGCAGACGATGCCGCGACTGCTCTGGAAATCGGATAGCTACCGACATCCGAGGCGATGATATCAAAGATCGGCTGATTGAATGAAAACCGGTTGCCGGTGGAAATATCCGTGCCGTTGATGACGATATAGGGCGTGTTATTGGTTAACAAATCGTTGAAGCAGGCCTCCTTAAATAAAATATCGTCGTAATATTCAGCGGCCAGATCGGACCAGTTATAAGTGCCGGAGGAGAGCGCAGGCCAATGAATCGGGTTGATCGCTTTCAAAAATAAAGTGCGTTGAATATTCCGCTTTAAAAAAGACGGCTCGAAAAGTTCAAACATCCGGTCGCCATAGAGCGCATAGGCGGCGGCCGTAAAACTGCCGCCGGAAACCGATGAAATCACATCCACTTCATCCAGCAGTCTTCTTTGCTTACCATCCACCTCAAATGTGGTGTCTCTTAGAGCCTCCATCAAGCCGTACGAAAACGATGCCGCCCGCGTTCCCCCGCCGGAAAAGGCCAGCAACACCAGCAGTTCATCGGAGTTATTCGTCCGCACCTGATTCCGATAGTAATATCCTTCATTGCTGTCCGCTTCTTTGGGCTGATTAAGCGGGTAATGGGCACAGCCTGACAGGCCGGCCAGAACGACCATTAACAAGACGACTGTATTCCGGATCACATCCATATTTTTTCCTTACTCTGTAAACACGATTCATTTCGGAAACAAAAAAGTCAGCCCGGCGCGAAACCCAAAACCTTCCGGCCCGTTGTCCGGCGACTCAACCCAGTAACGCACACCCGCCGAAAGCTGGAAAATCCGGGGACCGACTTTAAGCAGTTGCGAAACCGTTGCATTCACTGGGACAGCCCACTGCTCGGTATTCCAATCGCAGGTTGACTCGGTGTTCAGCCCGAACGTTGTTTTGGTCTTTGTGATATACGAAAGGAACGGTTGCACAAAGGTCACGCTGATGTCCGCGCGGTCACTCGCGCCGGCAAACGATTCGATATGATTTGCCAGCAGGCCATAGGTCCACGGGCCTGTCTGCTTCAGCGCCAGCACCGTCGGCCCCGCGCCCCATTTTTCTCCGCCGAGCATTTCGTCCGTCGCCGTCGGGTAAAGAAAAACCGGTCCTGCAGCCAGAATCCATCCGCCGACCGGGTTTTTCAGCGAGAAAAATAAGCTCTGCGTAATATCGCCAAGTCCGGATTTGTCTGTGCCTGCCGGAATGTCGCGCTGATCCACCAACGGAATAATCGTACGCGTAATCAGGTTCCAGTCGTCGCCGAGAGAGAACGGCCAAACCGGCTGGATATTCAGTACTGATTTTGACCCGTCATTATTCGGCCCATAGTTTTCGTCATAGTTGTATTGCAACGGCACACTGATGAGCGCCGCCACCGGATTGGCCAGTTTTTTTGCCAGTTCAGCAGATTGGTCGGTCTGAGATTCCTGAGCCAACCCAGATACCGCTAGAGCCGCAAACAGAGCCGCACACGGGGCGTATTTTAATAAACTTTTCATTGTTGGCTCTTCTTCTTTTAGTTTTTATCCACTGATAGAAAAAAGCGGCGAGCCAGCTTTCTGCTCGGACTCTGTCAGCGACATAAAGATCATCAGCAACGCGAAATTACGTTTCGAGCAAATGTCCGTATTAGCGATCCAGAACCAGTGGTCCGCGTACTGTATTGCGGTAAATGCATCCTTCGGCTTCTCGCGACCGGAATGGATTTGCGTTGCCCATTTTCCGCTGGATAAAGGTGCCGTCGGATTAACCCTCTGTTCTGCAATATGCCTGGCCGGCACATCGGCCCGGGCACCAATCTCAAGCATGATCTCCAGCATCGAACGGGTCTGCAAAGCGATCTCCGTGTCACTTCGGGCAATCGAGCCGAAAACAATACTGTATGTGCCGACACTTGGTTTTATTTTCAGGATTCGGCGTATTGTTTCTATTTGCCCGCGATAGGCCTCCTCGGTACCCGCATCTGAAATCACCATCACAACGGTTTCCTGATCGTTGATTTTATCAAGCCGGATATCCGTCACACCGGCCAGCTGAACAGTCCGCAAGGCTTCAACAAGCTGCTTGAATTCCGCCTTATCGCTGTCGGAACTGCCGCCGTCTACGGTCGTGTTGCCCACGCCGTTCACGGTTTTTACAGTCAGAAAAAAGATCGTATCGATCGGCCATCCGTTTTGAATGAGACTCACGATGGCGGACGGCGGTATAGGGGTCAGAAGATTTTTAGTAAACTTCTGACCGGAAAGCGGTGTGTAGGTGATCGTCGGCTTATCCGAATAACGCGAATACCCTCCAATCCCGGCATCGCGGGCGGATGTGACCGGCATAGGCCAATTCCAACTCATGTCTGCATTGACCTGATTTTCCATCCCGTATTGATTGATGATGGAGGTCACATCCAAAAACGTTGGCGGATCAAAATAACGCAACTTAACAATATTCAGCAGCATCTGCTTTTTCCAGGAGTCGGAAAGATCCTGAATGTAGCCGAGACGATCCGGGCTGAGACTCCTTGAGCCGATTGAGTTACAGCCAACCAGCCCTGTGACGGTTAGACATACCGCTGCGGCTATTCGCCAAGGTCTGTTTTGAATCTTCATCCCTTCCTCCTGTTTTCGGTCTTCATCCATTCCATTCCGCATCTGCTGTTATAAACCTGTAAACGTTTTGAACAATTGAACAACCAGTTGATCCACGGGGTACTTCAATAAAACCAGAGGGAGAAACGGAATAACTGTACAGACAGAGAGGCTGACCAGCAGCCGTCGTCCGGCAGGGAACCACCGCATTTCTCGCACGATGTCTACACTGTTGGTCAGGTCGGCCAGCGACTGTAGATCCGGCGTCCCCATCACCGACTCGCCGGAAGGGTTATCGCATCGGATCCACTTCTGATCGAACTGGTTTACATAACGGGAGGCCATGCCCATGTACTCGCTCCACCCCGTGATCCGGCACATCCAGAGTTTCGGGGTGAAAATAAGAAGCGGGCTTACAAACAGCACCGCAACCAGAATCACAACTGCCGGAATCAGAAGGTATAGAGTTTCAAATGTCATTTTGCCCGAGGCGACTTCTTCGGCGAAAGAGGCTCCTAAAACTGCCGAAATCGCAAAAGCCAGCGCGCCAAAGTGCTCTTGAACAATCTCCAGATATCCCAGTCCGGCCGTACGGTCGGGATGAGTCGGGATCAGGCGGAGCCCCAGCTTCTGTACCCGCCACAGGAAATAGCACCAAAGTCCGAGATGCCACAGCCAGCGAAGAATCAAGAATCGGAAAAGCGGCAGACAAAACCCCAGATACCAGCCAAGAACCGGACCGAAGCGCCCGCCGGATTCCGTTAAAAGTGAGTTTAAGCTCCCCGTCTTTCCCGGCACCCCGGATAAACCAAAAATCATTTCGATTAGAGGAAGCCCAAAGACCACCGCTAGAAAAACAACTTCTGCCGGCCAAGGGTCTTTCAGACGTCCGATACGTCGGACAACCGAAGTCAACGCCGGATACCCGGCTTCAGGCACCACACCCGAACGCACAATATTGCGGACAAATTCCGCCATCCGGGGAGCCACCCATGTTTCACACAGAAAAAACAGAGGAACAGCCACCAGAAAGCGGATATGTATGCCCACCGTTGAGAGAGAGAGAACTTTTTGTCCCACACCTTGCAGGATTGCCAGCACGACCAGAACACCCCAGGCGATCAGGCCAAGCACAAGCCCCAGCCGAAAGGAATTTGTTCCGTCACGAACCAGGCCAAGCCGACGCCCCAACCGCTGCAACGGTCCGCCGAACAAGGAGAATTCCTGAATGGTATTATTATTTTCCATATAATGAGCTTCCGGTGCGAACCATATTCAGAACATCGGCCAGCGGAGCCGGATTGATCTTCAGCATGCTTAACGGCTGATCCAGCGCGATGATCACAATCAGAACCGCGGAGAACGCCAACGCCGTCGAAACCTCAATGAACAGGCTTCGTGCGCCGCTCAGACCGACCCGGTAGCCCATCATCGCCATCGTGAGAAAGGTTAATGAAAAAAGAACGATCCAGATAATGCTGGGAATACGGGTATGGAAGGCCGCTTCGACCCGGTTGACATGCAGGTCAAAGATTTTACCGAGTGATTCCGTGAATTTATCAGCTAAAGGAGCACCTTTCTCCTTTTGCTCAAGCTGAATGGCCATGGCCCACAATTCATCCTGAATGACTTTGGTTCGCACAAGTGCCTTCTTGAGCTCTTCCGGACTTAAATTCAACGCATTCACTCGAATATCCAGATATTCCTGAAACAAACCGTGGACTTCGGCACGGTAAGGCTCCGGCAATGCCACGGACTGCTGATAGGCGGTGCGGATCGCATTGGCCTCATCAATAAGCAGTTCTTTACGAAGATCATGATAGGACGATGCGCCATTAAATGAGAAGGCCAGCATAAACGCCAAAAGACCCAGCGTTGTCCCGGAGAGCGCCCCTGCGGCTGAATCCGGGTTCTCTCCAGGTTTTAGCCGTCGCCGCGTTCCAAACTTATAACCGATTTCATAGGCAATCAGTACGAAGATCACCGTCACCGCAAAACACACCCATTCGGGTAACTGTAAAAACATCATTCAGTACATCCTTTCCATAATGTCCCGGCGCAACCTGCTGTCATAATCAAAAACTCAGTCAAAAGAGATTTTCACTTATTTCACATTCCCGCCGGATCCGCCCATCGAGGAGAGCAAATCGATCTGGGGTTGCTGAGACACTGGGATGATTCTCGAATTTGGACGTTCCAGCAAAGCAATCAATGTAATAACCAAGGCAAAGGAGGTTGCCAAAATCGGACGCACCGTGGATCTTTTAGAACCCGCAATGCCCGTCTGGTATCCCATACTCATCACACCTAGACACGTGAGGGAGAAGAGCATAAACCAAATGGCCGTCGGCATTCGCGCCTGGAGTCCAACGACAACCCTCAGTGTGCGCAGATCAATCACTTCGTTCAGCGATTCGATGTAGAGCGCTGCGAGCTCGGAGTGCGGATCCTGACGCGCATGAACCATCGCCATGTCCCATAGGCGGTTCTGAATCTGTTGCCTTTCAGACCTGACGGTTTTAGCGTATTCCGGACTCGTGTCGCGACTTTGAACAAAGGCCAGACTCATTTCGACATAATCCCTGAACAGACTCTTGGCCTCGCTGCGATCGGGTTCCGGCAGAAAGTCGCTCCGGAGCCACGCGGTTCCGATCGCATTGGCCTCCTGCTTCACCAGCTCTTTTTTCGCGTCGAAACGGTTGAAAACGATGCCAAACGTGAAGGCGAGTATGAATGCCACGAGGCCCAGCACGGAGCCCGTGATCGGAGAGGCTGACGATTCTTTCTCTTCTTCTGACTTCCGGTGAGTGTGTCGTCCCAACAGATAGCCCAGTTCGATGGAAGCCAGCACGATTAGAATCGTCCCGACAAACAGCGCCCAAATTGGAATCATATCCATGCTCATAGTTGAACCCTTTTTATTCGTCGAGAGGGATGAGAGCCTCTGCCAAGTACCTTTGTCGATTCTCTCATCCCTTTTTGTTTCGCAACTTCACGTCGTTACGCCCTTGCTACGTTCAACACGAACGGTCTTTGCATCAGCCTTTTACTTCTGCGACGCCTTTTCCGGCGGGGTGAACATCGCCTTGTCTTGCCCGATCTCCTCGCGGATCAGAGCATTGAGCTTCTGGTTCATGGCCGACAGCAAGGCTTCGTCGTATTTGGAATGGGCCGGGTTGGCCAGGTTATCCATTTCCTCGGGATCCGACTGCAGGTCGTAGAGGGCAACATCGTTATCTGCCAGAAGCGGCTGAACCGCTTCCGGCAGGTTATAGTTACCCAGCCCGAAGTAGCGGACCATCTTGTAACGGCCGTCGAAGATGCCGCGGAACAACTCGCGCTTTTCAAGGTTCGGAACGCCAATCTCGTTGACGAGGCCTTTGAACGTCTCCATGCCGCGATGAAACTCCTGACCGGCCTGAGCGGCGGCGGCGTCGAACACCTTGGGTGCGTTGCGGCTAAACCATTCTGCGTCGATGGTGGCGATCATATCGTAGGTCATCAGGCTCCCCTTGCCGGGTTTGGCACTGCTGCCGCGGGGCCCGACAGAAGCGGGATCGCGCACCACGCCCGAGAGGTCATGGCCTTTCAGGAGCGGGTAGCGCTTCCGCCGTTCGGCCTCCGACAGGCCGGCAAACGCCAGGATCGTGGGCACCAGATCGAGATGCGATCCCACCGCATCCGTCCGGTTTCCGCCGGGGTGACGCGGATCGGCGATCACCAACGGCACGTTGACGGTCTCCTGAAACGCCACGCTGCCCTTCTGGCGCAGGTGATGGGCACCGCCCTGCTCGCCGTGATCCGCCGTGAAAATGACGATCGTGTTGTCCGCCTGGCCGCTCGCTTCCAGCGCATCCAACACCGCTCCGATGTGCCGATCAACGTCGAGATGGCAGTTGAGGTAGTAATTGACGTGGTTGTGCCACATATCTCGGCGCTCCTCCGGAATCTGGCCATAGTACACGTCGCACAGATGCTTGTAAGTGCGGACTGCCGACGGCTGCCCCTCCAGGTCGTCAAAGAAGGAGGCCGGCAAGGTCGTCTGCCATTTCTGGCGGTATAGCGGCGTATCCGGCGCGCTGAAGATCGGGAACATGCCTTTGGCCTGGACCGTTTCTTCACCGTCGGTGTCGAAAAACATCACATCGTGAGGGTTGACGAAATTCACGGTCATGAACCAGGGTTTGTCCGCGGCGACTTCGGGAGCGCGCTTCGCCAGCCAGTCGACGGCCTCATCCGCAATCTTCGGATCTTTCAGAACCCCATCCATCGGCCCGCCTTGCACATCGCCCCAATCCTGGTACTCGGAGAAGCCGTAGGGCTCCATCGCTTCACGGGAACCCTTCGCTGGAAACTCCGAGAGGTGCCACTTGCCTTTGAAGACGGTGTGGTAGCCCAGATCGCGCAGCATATGGCCGATGGTGGGCAAGGTTTTCGGATCGGCCTTCATGTCGTCGATCCAGGCGAAATTGGTATTGTCAAACATGCGGGTGTGCGGCGTATGCCGGCCCGTCAGCATCACCGAGCGGGACGGCGTGCACACGGTGGTGGTGCTATGGTGATGGTTGAACGTGACCCCGCGGGCGCGAATGCGGTCCCGGGCGGGCAAAGCAAATTCCGCCGGCATGGGCTGGTGTGCATATTCCTGATCGGTCACGATCATCAGAATATTGGGTTGCTTGGTCATAATTTATTCTCCTTTTAGAATGAGGTCACTCGGGTTCATTGGTTACTTCCGGAACGCACTTGCGCTCCGGCTCACGAACGAACAGATACGGCCCGAGTCAGCGTCACCGCCTTCGCGCCGCCCATGTAAGCCAGCGTCGTCAAGGTGTTGTTTTCGTTGTTCATCATTTCGTTCTCATCCTGATTCCTGATCACTTCCCTCTCCTACTGCCGCGCCATAGCCATGCGGATGGCGTCCTCCGGTTTGACCATATGATCCGCGTTGGCCGGATCATCGGCGATCGAAAGCAGTACGCCCTTGATCTCGCCATTGAAGGCGTTGCCCGCCGAACCGTAGTCCGGAGAAACAGGAGCGCCGGTATCCTCGCCCACATCGCAGCCGTCGTCAGCGGAGAAAATGATCGCCAGCGTCGCCGCAATATCTCCTTCGCCGGCCTTCTTGCCGTCGATGAAGAGTGTTGCCTTGCCGCCCTTACCCAAACCGCCGCCCGCATAGGCAAACTCCATGCGTACTTGGTGCTGCCCGGCAGGAATGGCCTTTTCGGAACCGATGATAAAGTGCTTCAAGCCGCCCCAGTTGTAGCAGTACTTGAGTTTGCCATCCTTGGCGTAGAGGCTCCAGCCGCCGATGTTCGCGCCCTGGGCGATAATGACGCCTTCGGCACCCTTCTCAGGAACCACGATTTCGGCAGTGACAGAGTGAGATTTATTCTTCAGGTTCAGGATGCAGTTCTCGCTCAGCCGTCCCATGCCACCGAACAGCATCTGACTCTTCCCTTTAATCAGGATCGGTCGCCCGGCAGTATCCGGGTTCAACTTCTCCATCATCCGATCATCCAGAGGCAACACCTTATAGCGGCAGGCCTCGATCAGCCAAAGGCGTTGCAGTTCGTGGAGCTTCTGCGGGTTCTCCTTGGACAGATCCTTGGACTGGCTCCAGTCCTTGGTGGTGTCATAGAGTTCCCATACATCGTCGTCGAACGCAGGGAGTTTAGCGTCCAGAGCTGTCCAAGGCGTTTTATGCTTCGTCACCGCAGTCCAGCCCTTGTGGTAAATGCCGCGGTTACCGAACATTTCGAAGTACTGCGTTTCGTGCTGTTCCTCCGCCTTCGCGTCGTCGAAGCAATAGAGCATGCTCGTTCCCTCAATTAGATCCTGCTGAATGCCGTCCACGGAAACCGGCTGCGGAACGCCCGCCGCCTCGAGAATCGTCGGCGCAACGTCAATGACATGGCTGAACTGTGAACGGATTTCACCCTTGGCCTTGATGCCCTTCGGCCAGGAGACAATGGTGCCGTTGCGCGTGCCGCCCCAGTGCGAGGCAACCTGCTTGGTCCACTGGTAGGGCGTGTTCATAGCGAGCGCCCATCCCACAGCGTAGTGGTTGTACGACTCCGGACCACCGAGCTTTTCAAGCCGCTGTGACAGGTACTCGGGGGTTTCGAATCCCTGCAGGCCGTTGAAATAACTCATCTCGTTGAAACAACCGTTAATGCCGCCCTCAGCCGACGCACCGTTGTCGCCGATGATGTAGTAGACCAGCGTGTCTTCGAAGACGCCGAGTTTCTTCAGACCATCCAGCATCCGCCCCACCTGATAGTCGGTATACTCCATGTATCCCGCATAAACCTCCATCTCACGGCGCAGGAACGGCTTGAACTCTTCCGGCATGTCTTTCCACGCCGGAACCTCTTTGTTGGGCGCAGTGAGCTGACAGTCCGCCGGAATCACGCCGAGTTTCTTCTGGCGGGCGAAGGTTTCCTCGCGCAGTTTGTCCCAGCCCTGGTCGAACTTGCCTTTGTACTTGTCCGCCCACTCCTTGGGCACATGGTGCGGCGCATGGGTCGCACCTGGCGCAAAATAGACGAAGAACGGTTTATCGGGCGCGAGCGCCTTCTGCTGAGAGATCCAGCCCATGGCCTTGTTGGTCATATCCTCGACGAGGTGATAGCCCTCCTCGGGGGTCTTCTCGGGTTCAACGGGAGTCGTGCCCTCGTAGAGCGTCGGATACCACTGATTCGCTTCGCCACCGATGAATCCATAGAAATACTCAAACCCGCCACCACCAGTGGGCCAGGCGTCGAACGGGCCGACCGGACTCGTCTGCCACACCGGCACTTCGTGGCACTTGCCGAACTGGGCCGTATTGTAGCCGTTGAGCTTAAGCGTCTTAGCCAGCGGAGCCATGCTGTTGGGCAGAACCGAACAGTATCCGGGCGCGCCGGTGGCGATTTCGGTGATGCCGCCCATGCCGCAGGAGTGATGGTTGCGCCCGGTCAGTAGCGCCTGCCGCGTCGGTGAGCAAAGCGCCGTGGTATGAAAACGATTTAATTTCAGGCCGTTCGCCGCCAGTTTTTCGGCGTTCGGCGTTGCACATGGACCGCCGAAGGCGCTGGACGAACCGAAACCGGCATCGTCGATCAGAATGACCAGCACATTAGGCGCACCTTTGGGCGGTCGCAACTGAGGAATCGGAGGAAACTTGCTGTCAGGATCCTTCGCGTCGTACGCAATAAACTTCGGCTTTTCCGTATTCGGCATCGGTAAATGCGAACGGTGTTTATTATCCTGTGTACTCATAATCTTTCCTTTCGTGAGATTTCCTGACCTTATTTTCTAAAAAAACGTGCAATCCGGTTAACGGGACCGCGCAGCAGATGAAGAGGCCGTTGCGACATCCTTCTTACAGTTCACCTTTCTCGTTGTGAGTCTTTATTTTAGACACTGAATTTGAACTGGAAAGTAAAGAATGATCCTGCGGAACCAGGATCAACTCGCCGGTCGGAAAGCCAAGCCGAAAGGCTTCTGCAACCAGTTCGTTAAAAACGGAGGTCGGCAGCGTCTTTTCCCGTGAAAGGATCCAGAGGTACGACTTGTCCGGGCCGCAAACCATCGCAAATGAATAATCCTTGTGATCCAGGGCGATCACATTGTAAGCGGCGTAGAAGGGCCGGAAGAATGACACCTTCAGCCGGCCTTTGTCTGCCGCTTCTGCGGGATAGGCCCGGCCCTGAATACTTTTCCAGCAACTTCGCTTCGCATCGTAACCGCAGTTGACCACGGAAACACCTCCATCAGATCGCGGAGTGTAGGTGGCAGATACATGCGTAAGCCCCCTTTCAAACCGATGATCCAGTCTGGCGACCTCGTACCAGACCCCTTGATAGCGTTCAATTTCGAAATCCTTTACGACCTGAACGCCCGATGGAACCCCCATACATCCGGAAAAAACCAGAACGGAGAGCAAGGCGAACAAACCAAACGGTTTCATACCGCTCTGCCTCAGACCCTGCGTCCGCATTTTATGATGGAGGAGGTTCGACATGGGATTCATCTCTTATTAAACAGCCGTGCCGCACGATTGATGGGGCCACGCAACAGGATATAAGGGATTGCCGCCAGCAACAGCGCCACCAAAAGCATTTCTCCGGGATAGAACGTGTGCTGGACCTTCAGCTGGTAGACAATGTCCAGAATGATCGCGAGGATGAATATCTTGCCAAAATGCTTCCAGCCATCCTTCCAAAGCTCCTTGCGCTGTTCCGGCTGTGTGAAGATGGCCCAGAAATAGGCAGGCTTACCGGATTTGGCATCTTTCAGCCCGTCAATCGTTGCAAAGATAACCGCCATCAGCGGCTGAATGATCATTCGGAAATGAAGAGGGCCGTCGAACCGGAAAAAAAAGTTTTCAATGATTCTCTGCCAAAGTTCGTCCATGTGTTCATGCCTTCTTATTTTGTAACGCTATTCGGACTTCTGGCCTCTGATCTCCGACTTCTGCCTTCCCGCTACCTGCCACGGCCAGCACCCTTCGAGCTCCACAGTGATAGACCAGCTCAGAACCGTCCGCACCACAATCAACAAACCCAGCGACAAGATTCCTTCTCTGGTCTGATCCACCAGCACAGTCCGGATGATATCTGCCGCGATAAGAAACTCCAGCGCCAGTTGCAGTGCTTTCCCGATGTAGCTCTTCAGGCGGTCAAAGATATTTTCCTGTCCCCTGATGAAATGTAACGGAGCCCGAACCACTGCATGAAAAAAGGCGAACCCGATCACCAGAACTCCGAAGAGCTCAAGTCCGGACGAGACAGGAATTCCAACCGCTTCCACCATTCTCTGAAAATCCATAGAACCTCCGGATCAGGTTAAAACACCTCGTTATGAGTCAGAATCGTGATAAACAGAAGCAGCCCCAGCAGGCCGACGATGCCGCCCACCACCAGCGACATATCAAACCGCTTGCGTTTTACTCCGCTCATCCGGTTCAAATGATTGATTGTTTTAAAATACTCAAACGTCCCGCAAATGATGGATGCTGTACCCAATGCGATCAGCAAAAGCCCTAATCGCCGGGGCCCGGCGGCTTTCAGCAACCCCACCTGGGTGTCACCAACGGCGGCCTGCATCACCTTGTAGATGGTAAACCCGAAGCTGATCAGCGAAGTGCCGGTGCGGACCCAGGCCATTGAAGTCCGGTTGGCCGCCATAACGGTTCGCTCAATCGCCAAATCGGTGCGTTCTCCAGCCAAGTCGTTTGCCGTTCTTTTCTGTCCGTCCGCCATAACCGCCTTTCCCAATAGATTTAATCGTTTTTATTCAGTCGTTGTGCGACTTCATTCAACAGTTTCTGATAGGGTCTACTACGAATGTTAAAAAGTTGGATTTCCTCTTCAAAGTGTTGACCGGCTTTGGTCACCATATACGTCTGAGCCTGCAAGCGATACATGCTGGGATTCAGTTCGATCAATGCCACTCGCACCCGAACAAGCGTGGATTGACCTTCCTGAGCGGCGACTAAGCCATCGTAGGAAATGGTTTCCATTCGGGACCCTTCACGAGTGAAAACCCAATGCCGATCATCAATCGCGGAATCGGTATAGCCGTTTTCACGGAACACGGCGGTCGTGGCGTCACCAATCTGCTCCGCCGTACGTCCTGTAATATCGACCGATGCAAAACTGGCAGAAGCCGGTTTATTGAATGAGCTGCACCCGATGAGACTCAGTGCACACACGCAAAAGAGAAAGAGTCCTAATGATCGGGTTTGTTTGATCATAGCCGACCTTCCGTGTTTTTTAAAATGCCAGTACGAATTTTGCCCAGATAATGTCGCCTTCCAGGCGGCCTCTCACATCCGATTCAGGCAACCACTTTACTTCCATCACGAGATCGGTTTTTTTTTCTTTGCCGACTTTAGTTACATACGACAACACGGGGCCGATACCCATCGTTTGTCCCTTGAAATCACCAAGTAACGCCCCGTCACCGCTATCACCGGTGAGCTGCTCATAATAGAACCCGTTTACGCCCACACCGATAAATCCACCGAATAATGGAAGATGCTGAGCAACCGTCATGTCAAGGTGAAGCACATCGCCGCTCCGATAATCGCTCTTCTCATTTTTCGTATTGATGTCATAGCCGGCAAATGCGCTCACTTCTGTCCCGATTTTGCTGCTGAGCCAGCTCACACTCACGCCTGGCTCAAACGTCCAGTAGTTCTTGCCGAGATTAGCGAGCGCACCTTGTTCATATTCGCCCGTTGGTGCATAAAGACCCAGGGACGTTCCGTAACTCACGTCGCCTTTTTTCCATCCGAGCATCATTGGATAGAGCAGAATGTCACCAAGGCCTTTGGATTTGTCGGTTTTGTTGAGGGTTTTTGCTCCTCCAAGTGCAGGATCCAGCGTTACGTCCGCCGTCACTTCCATGTCATAATAGGGAATACCTATAGCCGCAGCATATTGACCGCCAAAGATTTTCCACGGGGTCTGATAGAGTAGAACAGAGGTATTAGCATAAACCTTAGCATCCACATTGGCTGCAACCAAACCGCCAAACTTTAATTCTTTGGCGCCTCCTGCCGAACCGGTATAGTAAGTGTTCATATTCACATACACAAACGCCTCACGACCCGGTAGCATATCAATAAAGGACGCTGTCGCTCCGGGCATGTAGTGTCCGGTGCCGCCTTCTTCGGCACGCAACGCCAGAGAAAACAGACTGGAAATTGAAATGAGAAGGAACGGGATCTTGGTCTTCATACTCTTTGCCTTTCGGTTTTTTCTGATAAATGCTGACTCCTTACCCGCATTTTAGCGAAACAAATTATACCCATCAAGTAATTAGCAACGAATTCCCGTCAGTTACGCTCCCAACCTTAGAATTGAAAAAAATGTCTGGGTTCCAAACATTGGAACCCGCCTCCGTTGCCTCTGCGAAGACCTTGTGGGCGAACGTGGGACAGGCATCCTGCCTGTCTTCCGGATTAAAAGTTGAGACAAAGAAAATATTTTTTACAACCCCCGCACTGGAAAGAGATAGATAATCGTGTCCTGTAGCCGGGGGCGGTGACCACGGTAGGGTTGGCGCGACTCGCTTTTGCACCCGCAGAATAAAGAGACGCGTCCACCGTCCGCATCCACAAAATTCTGAACCGGAAGTACTGCCGGAATTCAGCCGTAACCGGCGTGGATCCGGCAAGTCCGCTCGCCAACAACGAAGCGTGTCGAATCCATTGGAAACTCTTGACCCGCCGTGATGCCTCTGGCTTAATACGCGCTCTTTTGGCCAATGTAGCTCAGTTGGTAGAGCAGCTCATTCGTAATGAGCAGGTCATCGGTTCGATCCCGATCATTGGCTCCACTCATTTTCTTTCTGCCAGCCCACCCGCATTTCTTCGAGAATAAAGCGGGCAAATGGCTCGATGTCTCCCCCGGTCGAAGCCTTTTCCAAGGCAGTCATATAAACATTTCGCCGAACGGTTTGCACGATGGTCCAGGGATAACCCGCCGAGGTCAGGAAGAGATTCATCAGGAACCGCGACAGCCGTCCGTTCCCGTCAAAATATGGATGGATAAAACCGAAAAGGAAATGAACCAATACAGCCTGCACGATCGGTTCCGGTTCGGCTTGCAGACAATCAAACAGCGCGTCCATTGAATCGGAAACGGCGGTATATCTCGGCGGGACATGCTTTGAGCTACGGATATAAACCGGCCCATTCCGGTGCCCAGCCAGCCGGTGTGCTTCCAGCAGGCCGGACTTAACCGCCTCGCTGAACAAAGCTCGGTACCAGTCCGGATAGACGTTGCGCACGGTCTGCACGGCATCTGTTTTGCCGATCGCCGACCGGACGGCCTCTTTCACCAGCTTGAATGCCTCGAAATATCCTTTAGCCGCCATGGCATCCCGCATCTGCCGGTCTTCAGGATCGGCCTCCGGATTCCAGTTCCCGCTGCGGATTCGTTCAATCAGATCGGGACTGACACGATAGCCTTCAATGGACAGCGAGTTATAGGCGTCATTCACATAAACTTCGTCGATGCCCTTCAGACAGGCCTCCACATCCCGAACCGGCACCGGATGAATGCCGTCAAAAACGGACAGCACTGGATCGCGCATCGACCGGAACATGGCCTGAATCCGCCCGGCATAAGGAGAAACCGCCCGCGAACTGCGAACCAGAGCCGGTTGCGTCTGTTGATCGAACGGATTTTCACGCTTGGCCGGGATTCCGGCCGCCTGCAACGCCGACTCAATGGAACGGACTTTGGCATCATCTCCGAGAAACGCATAGGCGCCAGCAAAACGTCCTGCCAGAGCAGGAGAACGGGTTTCAAGCACTATCCGGATCAACGCGCCGATGTCCGGCAGCGTGCGAAGAGCAATCTCTGCATTAACCGGATTGGAGCGGAAGTAGGCGGGCGGTAACCGGCAGAGCGCATGCGCCAGCGGCATCACACGCAGTCCATCCACCAGCTCCATCTCTGCGGGTAGGCTCTTTGCATCCTCGTAAACAAGCACCGAAGTTTCATGCGGCAGATTCAGCAACGTCTTTCCTCCGTGCGCGGTCATGGCCACCACTTGACGCGGAACCGTAGTCGTTCCCACTTGCAGTTCCAGAGAAGCCGCGGCGTTCAGACAATAGCCATCACCAAACCGTTCGGTCAGATACGTTGCTAGAAAATTCCAGAAGGATGCATACCATGCCGTACTCTCGCCAGCATCCATGCCGGGTCGAACCAGAAAATACCAGCCCTTGACAATATCTTTGAGATAACCGGCCTGCCGCAAAATCTCCCGGTCGGCCCTTTGCAAATTGGCAGACTTCAGCACCCCCTTCGTCGCGGCTTTTGTGGCACGCTCGAGAGCCTCCGCAAGTTTCTTATGTTGGGCCATCGGCATAGTTAATCCATCTGTTACTGTGTTATTCAGATATCATCAACTGTGTTATTGAGCAATCGTAAACTGTGTTATTCTGCGCTTCTTCCCCGATCGGTCAAATATGGGTCAAGTTATTGGTCAAGTGATTTTGTGACCATTTCCATCGCCCGCTGCACCTAGATCACGGGACATTAAGGCGGCGATGCGGGTAGCGAAGGCTGCCGGATTGTCGACTTTAGAGCCTTCGGCTACGTGCGCCAAGTCGCGCAGTAATTCGACGCTTTCGCTCAATTTTGGGTTTTCTTTGTCGGCTTCATACATTGACTGCACGGCTTTGACAACCGGGTGTGCCGGGTTGAGCTCTAGCACGCGCTCCATTTCGG
>CAZTEK010000010.1:0-20842 GCA_964612095.1 uncultured Verrucomicrobiota bacterium | reverse complement strand
CTTGAGCTTGCCTTTCAGTTCGCCGGTATGTTCGAGCAGATTTTCAATCGAGCCGTACTGCGCGATCAGTTTTTGCGCGGTCTTGGGGCCGACGCCCGGAACGCCGGGAATATTGTCGGCGGCGTCGCCCGCGAGACCGAGAATGTCGGTGACCTGCTCGATGCGCTCGATCTCCCAGTATTTGAGCACTTCCGGAACGCCCATGATTTCCGGCGGCAGACCGCTCTTGGCGGGTTTGTAAACGAAGGTGTGTGCGTCAACGAGCTGGGTAAAATCTTTGTCCGGCGTGACCATGAAGGTGTCGAAGCCTTCTTTTTCGGCAAGCCGGGCGAGCGTGCCGATCAGGTCGTCGGCCTCAAAGCCCTGCGCGGTGATGATCGGAATATTGAAGGCTTTCAGAAATTCCTGAATACAAGGAACGGCGGCGCGGATTTCTTCCGGCGTTTCTTCGCGCTGCGCTTTGTATTCGGGGAACTTATCGTGGCGGAAGGTCGGTCCGTGAACATCGAAGGCGACGGCGATGTGCGTCGGACTTTGCTTTTCGATCAGTTCGAGCAAGGTGTTGAGGAACCCGAAGACGGCGGAAACGTTACGGCCCTTCGAATTAATCATCGGATTGCGCATGAACGCGAAGTACGACCGGTAAACCAGCGCCATGCCGTCGAGAAGGAAAAGTTTTTTGCTCATGTGGCCACCTTACTTGGATTTCTAAAGATTGGAATCTCGAACCGCGAATGAACACTAATTGACGCGAATAGAGTTTATTTAAAGGCCCCAAGGGCAAAGCAAGATCCGACCAGCAAGAGCGGCACAGCGACGAGTGCGGTTAGAATTCCAAATCCGATAAATTTACGGTGGCAAATGAATGTAATAATAGGAACAACCGTAACTAATCCGATGCCTGCTATAGACATGAGGATGCCCACGACATCTACCATGGGGCCTTTTAGGAAGGAGGACGTAATGCCCGCCAGAATGGATGTCGTGGTCACGAGAAGTATACTGCCTAAAAACCCGATGACAAAGTCGCGGCCTTTGCGCTGAGGTTTAGGTTCTGTCATGGTGTCTCTCCTGTTTTTTCATCCAGCTGGTTTTGGCGGTGAGGATAAGGATTCCGGCGAGGCAAATCCATTGAAATGTGGTGAGTCCGGCGATGAGGGCGAAGGGCCGGATGAATTCTTCGAAGAACCGGAAGATGAAGTAGGTCAGAAAGAAGCGGGTGAGCAGGCTGCCGGGCGGCGCGGTTTTCCGTGCGCGCTGGAGCAGTACGAAGGCGACGAGGCAGAAGATCATTTCGTAGAGCTGGGTCGGATGGCGGGCGATTCCGTCGCCGAAATCAATGCCCCACGGGAGAGTCGTCGGTTTTCCAAAGCAACATCCGCTCAGCAGACAGCCGATGCGCCCGACGGCCATGCCGAGTGCGATGGGCGGGGCGAGCAGGTTGCCGTAGCGGGCGCGGATACCAAGTTTCTTTTTGATGAGTAAAACGCCGAGCGTGCCGCCGACCAGTCCGCCGACGATGGTGCGTCCGGCGAGAATCGTTTGCCAGTTCAGGCCGAACCGGAGGTTCATCAGGATGACGGGAAGTTTTGCGCCGATGATTCCGCCGAAGAATGCGGCGAGAATGATCGGGAAAAGATGTTCGGAGTTTTTCTCCATGCCGCGTGTGTTGTAGCGATAGACCGCAACGCCGGAGACGAACGCCAGAATCATGGCAATGGCGTAGGCCGGAATGATTTGGTGCGTGAGTTCCATTTATCGCTTTCCCATGACTGGAAAAAACCGGCCGGTTTTTTTCCGATAGTCGGCATACTGTTCGCCGAAGGTTTCTTGCAACGCACGTTCTTCCAGATTGGAACGGTAGATCATGGCCGGGATGAAGATCAGCGTATTTTCGATGGCGGCCAGCGGATTGAGATAGGCGATGGCCGCGCCGTAAAACATCCAGATGATCGAGGCGTAGAGCGGGTGGCGGACGAACCGGTACGGGCCGGTGGTGATGAGCGTCTGGTCGTCGTATATCCGGACGTGGTCGGCCCAGTTGGTTTTTAAGTAGAGGCGACCCCAGACATTGAAGGCCGCACCGAACAGCATTAGCGCCAGGCCGAAGGAGCGGAAGATCAGAAGGCCGGAATAGTCGAATGCGCTCCAGCGAAACCGAATGGTGAAATAGAGCAGGACGAAGAAGGCTGTCATGCTGGCCGTCGCGACCGGGCTGCGCCGTTCTTTAAATTCGCGGGGTTGGTTGGTGTTCAAAAAGTTGACGACAATCGCCGCGAGCATGATGAGAACGCACAGCGCGGTGACGGCATCTGCCAGCAGACTAAACACACGAACCTCGGTAAATGGTGTTGTAGGCGGAAAATGGAATTTTGGTTCCGTCCGGTTGTATGATATGAGCGCACTCTCGGCAGGCGCGGTTTAAATCGAAGTTCCAGCCGTCCAGAAAGCTGGCGATGCTGATATGGAAGAAGCGTTCGTGAACCAGCCGTGAACGGCTCTCTACGGATTGCCCCAGCAGGTTTTTCGGCAGGCGCTTTGCCAGTGATGCGAGCAAGTCGCTTCGTTTGCAGAGACAGGCGTTTGCCGCTGCTTCGTAAATTTCCTCAACGGTCGTTGTGAGCGGATTTTTTTCCCAGGCGCTGGCCAAAGCGCGCGGAATCGGTTTCCAGTCATCGGAAAGTTTTTCGAGATAAACCATACTGGCCAGTCCGCAGGAGAGCGGTAGAACATCTTCGGTGCTCAGCAGTTCGCCGGCGGTGCGGTTTAGCACACCGACGACCTCGGTTTGTGTAACACGTTCAGAGGGATCCCCGGTTTGCAGATTGCGTCCGAAAAGGGCTTCGCACTGAAAGTTGATTCCGCGCACGGCCGGATGGTTCAGGGCGTAGCGCAGCAAGTCACCAACTTGCTCAAGATTGAGGCCGCGCCGCAAAGTGGCCACCAGCGTGGCGGGAATGTTGTGCTTGGCGAGTTTGTCCAGCGTGGCTTGTTTTTTGGCGAGCAGCGGGCGGCCGCGCAGTTCGCGGTAGATGGCGTCGTCGAGCCCGTCGAACTGGAGATAGACCTCGAAGCCGTGGCCCAGCTTTGCCAGCTCCGCGACATCGATGCTTCCGTTTTGGAGTGAAAGTCCGTTGGTGTTAAGCATTACATATTTAAACGGACGCTTCATCGCGGCGCGTAGAATGTCCATGATCTGAGGGTGGCAGGTTGGCTCGCCGCCGCTGATTTGCAATATCTCGGGCTTTCCGTTTGCGGAGGAAACCGCCGCGTCCATCATGCGCTCAATGGTTTCCAATGTTTGGAACTTTTCCTTACCGGAACTCGCGTAGCAAACGGGGCAGACAAGGTCGCAGGCGGTGGTTACTTCGATCAGAGCGATACAGCTCTTTTGTCGGTGATTCGAACAAAGCCCGCAATCGAATGGACAGCCGCGTTTTTCCGAAGTTTGGAAGTTTTCCGGGGGCCGGTTGGGGCGGCGAATGAGTTCCCACCGTTTGTAGAGTTCAGCATCGTGCTCAATGAGCGAACGCCGGATTCCGCACTGCGGACAGGTTTGCTCAAGATAAAGGCGGCCTGTGTCTTCAAGAACTGTGGCGGGAACCACACTCCTGCACGTGATGCAAAATGCGCTGGTGGGAATTGGATAACTCATGCGCGTGACTCTACCCGAAGTCAGCGTTTCTTCCAGTCCTTGCTTGCGGAAAATTTAACTTAGAGTTCGATCTGCATGCCCATTTCTACGACGCGGTTGGCGGGTAGGCCGAAGAAGGCGGTGGCCGATTGTGCGTTACGGGACATGAGAGCGAGCAGGCGTTTTCTCCACATGGCTATTCCTTTGGCCGAGGTGACTACCAGCGTTTCGCGGCTGAGGACAAAGGTGCATGCGTTCGGATGGAGATCGAGACCTAGTTTGCGGCAGCCAGCGAAGATTTCGTTAATGGCGGCTTTTTCCATAAAGCCGTAGCGAGCGATGGCACGGTGGAATCCGGTAGTGAGCGTTTCTATCTGTACGCGTTCGGCGGGATTCACAAACGGTTCGTCGGCGACGAGGATGGTGAGCAGTACGACGCGTTCATGCACCGAGCGGTTGAGTTTAAAGTTGTGGAGCAAAGCCAGCGGCGTGCCGAGAACGCTACCGGACATATAGACAGCGGTGCCGGGGACGCGCATGGCATGGCCGAGGCTCAGATCGTCGAGGAAGCTTTCCAGCGGAAGCAGGCGTTCTTTCATGTGACGGCTGAGAATCTTGCGACCGGTTCGCCAGGTGGTCATGACGGCCATAAAGCCAGCGGCAACGACCAGCGGTAGCCAGCCGCCGTGCCGGATTTTGAGCACATTGGCCGAAAAGAAGAGAACTTCTACCGTGAACAGCCCGGCGCATAACGCACCGGCACCCAGAATATGCCAGCCCCAGCGTTTGCGTGCCACAATGAAGAACAAAACGGTGTCTGCGATCATGGTTAGTGTAACGCCGACGCCGTAGGCGGACGCCAGATTGCTGGAAGAGCGGAAGCCGAGTACCAGCGCGAGACAGCAGACGAGCAGAAAGCCGCTGATGATCGGAATATAAATCTGGCCGCGCTGTTCGGATGAAGTATGGCGGATTTCCATGCGGGGCAGATAGCCCATTTGGATTGCCTGCATGGTCAGGGAGAATGCGCCGGAGATGAGGGCCTGTGAAGCGATGATCGAAGCGGCGGTGGCGAGCGCGACGAGCGGGTAGAGGGCCCAGTCGGGAGCGAGCATGTAGAAGGGATTGGCCAGAGCTTCTGGATGTTTCAGGACCAGCGCGCCCTGCCCGAAGTAATTCAGGAGCAACGCCGGAAACGCGATAAAAAACCATGCCCGGCGGATGGGGCGGGGGCCGAAGTGGCCAAGATCGGTATAAAGTGCTTCCGCACCGGTTACCGTCAGAAATACCGCCCCCATAACGATGAATCCGATTTTGCCGCTGTGCAGGAGGAAGTCGACACCGTACAAAGGCGAAAGCGCGGCCAGCACTTCGGGAGCCATTGCGATGCCGCGCAACCCAAGCAGGGCAAGAACGGCAAACCAGACCAGCATGACCGGTCCGAATACACCGCCGACTTTGCCGGTTCCTTTATACTGGAAGGCAAAGAGGGCAATCAGAATGCCCAAGCTCAACGGCACAACCCACGGTTCAAAAAATGGCGTGGCGACGGTAAGACCTTCCACCGCGCCGAGTACGGTGATGCAGGGAGTAATCATGCCGTCGCCGTAGAGCAGGCTGGCACCCAGGAGTGCAATCATAACCAGAGTCGTTCGGCGTTTACCTTGGCCAGCTTCATCGGCGCGGGTGAGTGCGAATAGTGCCAGAATACCACCTTCGCCATGGTTGTCGGCTCGCAGGACGAAGGTTACATATTTCAGGCAGACGATCAGGATCAGGGTCCAGATAACGAGGGAGAGGACCCCGAGAATATTCGGTGCCGTGGGGGCCAATCCGTGGGTTCCGTGGAAACACTCGCGCAAGGCGTACAGCGGACTGGTGCCGATGTCTCCGAACACCACACCTAGCGCACACACGATCAGGCCAGCACTTTTCCGGCGGCTCATTTCGACTGTTTGCATGGTTTTGCTTTTCTGAATAGCGGGTACAAGGAGACCTGTGTATCAAAAGACGATATGCAAAGGAATGTAATTTTTATAGCGCGCTGTGCGGTTTATTGAAAAAGCGAGCCAAGCAACTCGGCACCCATGACATCCAGACTCTTCATATTCTTCGAGGCTTCGAGCAGGTCGGAGAGAGAAAGCAGTTCCTCGTAGATCATCAGGCGGGCGATGTACTGCTGATCGGATGGAACGCTGACGCCGATCTGGCCTTCTTTGCACGACAGAGTGAAAGATATCTCATCCTTTCGCACCTGATACGTTTCCGCATCCATTTGCAGGCGGTTGACAAAAAACTCTTCGCGTTGAAAGGCGCGCACCAGCCGTTGCATTAGGAATTCGGCAATATCCGGCGACGGGAAATCGAGCGCGAACACTTCTTCTTTTTCTTCAGACTCCTGTTCGGCCCGCCTCAAGCCAGAGGCTGGGTTGCGGAAGGAACGAACCAGTAGCGGCGGAGCGAGCAGGGTGGTGACCATGGTCATTAAAATCGCTACGCCAAAAAGATCCTGACCAATACATCCGGCAGAGAGACCGATACCAGCAACAATCAGAGCCACTTCGCCGCGCGGCAGCATTCCAAGTCCGATACGCAGTGCACCGCGAAAGTTGAATTTGGTCAGATAGGCCGGGATGCCGCAACCGATGATTTTGGCGATGATTGCGAGTAGCGAATAGGCCAACCCGAACAGCAGGGCGTGGCGCATGGACGAGAAGTCTACCATCATACCCATCACGCAGAAGAAAATCGGCACGAGCATGTCGTAAACGCCTTGCAGGCTATTTTGTAGTTCTTGTACGACATCGGTTCGCGAGAGCGACAATCCCATGATGTACGCGCCGATAATCATAGCCAGTCCGGCCATTTCGGAAAGGCCGGCCAGCATCAGCGCCAGACCAAGCGATATGGAGACGATCACTTCTGGTGAGCCGAACCGTTTCAGGACGCCGGTCAACTGACGGGCTAGCATCAGGCCGAGCGCGGTACAGACAATCCAGAAGCCAATCGCTTTCAGCGCAACGATTCCGACGTGGCCCCAATTCATGGTTCCGCCCGCATGGATTACCTTGGTCATCCCGACCACGATGGCTAGCACCACGATGCCAAGTACATCGTCTATGACGGCTCCGGCCAGAATGGTGACCCCTTCCGGCGAAGACATTTTATGTTTTTCGGTCAGGATGCGCGCGGTGATGCCGACGGAGGTGGCAGTGGAGATGGTGCCGAGAAAAAGCGCCGCCGGATCCATAAAGGACGGTGCCATTCCAAATAGCACGGCGCAAAAATCGCCTAGTATAAAGGAAACGATCAGGCCGCCTGACCCGACTAGAAAGCCGACGAATGAGTAGCGCATGAAGACGCGGAGATCAGTTGCCAATCCAGAAAGAAATAGCAGGATAATGGATGCAATCGTGGCGATGGCGTAGAGCTCAGAGGAAACGGGCAGGCCGATGGTTTGCGTTTCGAAGAGTGGACCAAGGCCTGGTAGCGGAATTTTTGATCCTAGCGCATAGGGGCCGATCACCATACCCGCCACCAGCTCACCCAGTACGCTGGGCAGTTTTAGAAATCGCTGGAAAAGAAAGCCGCCCATGCGAGCTGCGATAATAATTAGAGCGAGCTGCATTACTAACAGCGTCATCACCTCGGTGGGTGAATGGATTCGAATGATCTGTTGCACAGCCTGAACGACAGTAACTGTAGTTTCAGGGGCGGCGACAGGAAGCATAGCGGCTCCTTAAGCAGTTAATAAATTTAGAATTTCATCCGTGGTGGCAGCCTTCAGCAGTTTTTCGCGTAGTTCTGGACGGCTTAGTACCTTGCTGATTTCTGCAAGGAACTGAATATGCGGTCCTGCGCGGTTTTCGGGAGAGAGCGTTATGATGAAAATATGAGAGGGCTTGCCATCCATGGCGGCGAAATCGACACCCGCGCGATGAATGGCTACGGCGGCAACCAGCTGTTCTACGGCATCGGTTTTGCCGTGCGGAATGGCGATGCCATGTTGCATACCGGTGGACATTTTTTCTTCGCGGGCTAGCAAAGCCTGTACGACCGCCGCGCGATTCGTGAATTGACCAGCTGACACCATAAAGGCGGCCATTTCTTCGATGACACCCCGTTTGGTATCGGCCTTCAGTTCAGGCAGAATCGAATCTTTTGTGAGAATCTTTTTTAGATTCATATTTAAAAGCCCCCGGTGAAAAGATGCGGCTTCATTTTGCCCTTCAGCGGCAAGTGGTCAATGAAAAATCAGGATAAAAAACCAGAAACAAATTGACGTGAAATAGGCGTTGGTATAAATCGAGCGTGGTTTTTTATTTTTTCGAGACGAAAATACCGGCGAATAACTAAGTATTTCGCGCAGAAGTTGCTTTTCCGAGAGGATAGCCATGGCCAATGAAGTTTTAAAGAGCGGACTGGATATCGCCTGCATCAGAATGGAATTAAATTCTTCTGGGCGGGACGAGGCTATTCGTGAGCTCGTCGGCCTGATTCACGCCAAACATCGCTTGCGTAATGTGGAAGAGGTGGTGCGCGTAGTGATGGAGCGCGAAGAGAAGATGAGCACCAGCCTGGAAAACGGTATTGCGGTGCCGCACGGTAAGCTTGCTTCGGTAGATCGGCTTTTGGTCGCAGTTGGGTTGAAGCAAAAGGGCATTGATTTCAAAAGCGCCGACGGACAGCCTTCAAAAATT
Organism: uncultured Verrucomicrobiota bacterium; assembly: GCA_964612095.1. Taxonomy (GTDB): domain Bacteria; phylum Verrucomicrobiota; class Kiritimatiellia; order Kiritimatiellales; family Tichowtungiaceae; genus Tichowtungia. The sequence continues at coordinate 12,508 of CAZTEK010000010.1, read as the reverse complement.
ATTATACTGATTCTTTCTTCTGCGACGCAAAGCGGTCCCCACGTACGTTGTTTGGCTGAAGTCGGCCGCCTATTGCAGTCAGACGTGAACCGGAAAAAGATCTTAGCAGCAAAGGATGCAGAGACCGTTTTCAAACTTATGACGGACACGGGCATTTGATACGATGAAACAACATAAACCCAGCTGGCCATTTCGTAACGGTTTAAAACCGGCGGGCCGCTGGATGTGCGTGCTCCTGCTTACATTTCTGTTTGGCGCTACCAATTTGTTATTTGCTGACGCGTCTAATGTAGAATCTTCAATTGCTGAGGGCATTTCGGCTGAAGCAGAGGGCGGGGAACATCTGCCCGCCAGTGCTCCGGTACTTTTCACTGTTGCCAGCGTGCCGGTCACCAATTCGATGCTTACCGGCTGGCTGGCCGCTTCCATTCTGATCGGGGTCTCATTGCGGTTCCGTCAGCAAGTGCGCGCGGGACGCCATACCCTGTTTACCGGATCGGTTGAATCGCTGGTGGTTTTTCTGTACGGATTTCTGGCGGATATTATGGGCGAAAGGCTGGCGCAGAAAACATTCTGGCTGCTGGGATCTTTTTTTATTTTTATTCTCTGTTCGAATTGGCTGGGATTGTTTCCGGGCATTGGAAGTATCGGCTGGGGACACACGACAGAGCATATGTTCAAGGTGACGCAACCGTTGTTCCGCGGGGTTAACGCCGATTTGAATACCACACTGGCGCTGGGCGCATTGTTTTTCCTTTTCTGGTTTATCTGGGCGTGGAAAGAAAACGGGCCGGTCGGCATCCTGAAGCATATTTTTGCGCCCAAAGGTGGCGCGACGGGCATCATGTATTTTGTAATGGCCGTAGTCTTTCTGGCTGTCGGTTTTCTGGAAGTATTCTCCATTATTATCCGCCCGTTTTCGTTGGCATTGCGATTGTACGGCAATATTTTTGCCGGTGAGGTGATGCTGGAAACCATGCTACATAAAGTTCCGGCGCTTGGCTGGTTGCTTCCTGTTCCGTTTTATCTGATGGAAGTGCTAGTCGGGCTCATTCAGGCCTTTGTTTTTACACTTCTTTCTGCCGTTTTTGTTATGTTGATTTGCAGTCATGAAGATACAGAAGAACATTAAGTGAAAGGGAGATAGAATATGAATCCATCCATGCATATCGGTATCGCAGCGGCCGGAGCCGCTATCAGTGTGGGACTTATCGGCTATGGCGCTGTAACAGCTGTGGGCCGGAATCCCGGTGCGAGCACTAAAGTTATGGTGCAGGCGATTCTGGCGATTGCCTTTGCCGAAGCCTGCGTATTTTACGCCATTTTCCTGAAGTAGGCATCTGGTGAACGGAGCGTTATGAGTACATTGTTGCTACTGGCTGTCATCGAAAACCCGTTCCTGAAGTTCGGCGTCAACTGGTATGACTTCATCTCTCAGGCCATCGCGTTTCTGATTATCGCATGGATTTTGAATAAGTTCGTATTCAAGACCGTGAGGAAGCTCGTGGCGGATCGGCAGAAAGAAGCGGAGGAAGCCGCAGCGAACAGTGAGAAAATACGTCGCGAACTTCTAGCGACCGAAGAGGCACGCAAAGAGGTGTTGCGCAAAGCACAGGAGCATGCCGAAAAGGTTGTGTCCGAAGCGAAAGCCAACGTGGCTGAGTTGCTGGAAAGAGAAAAAATCCGCTGTGAGATGCTCGGCACCGAGATATTGACCAAAGCGCGTGAAGACGCCCAGCTTGATCAGGCACGCCTGAAAACGGAGCTTCGAGCCGAACTGGCGACGATGATCGTAAACCTCACCGCGAAGCTGGCGCAGATGAATCTCACTGCGGCAGACCGGGACCGGTTGTTGCAGTCGGCCATTAAAGAAATCGCTATTGAACCGACGGAATAAAAATAAGGCATGAGAATCACCCGTCAACATCGCCGAAACGCCCGCCTGCTTTGGCAGGCGGTTTCCGTCAACGGCGTTCCCGATGCGAATCGCATTCGGGAAGCTGTTCGGGCTGTGCGGCAATATGAAGGTCGTGATGCGGAGGCGGTGTTGCGATGTTTTGTGGAGCGGTTAGAAGTTTATGTCCGCGCAAATCGAGTCGGCGTGATCAGTGCAGATCCGCTTTCAGCGCAACAACAAGAGCAGCTCTCGGCGCTGTTTCGTGGAGCAGAGTCCGTAAAAGCTGACATTAATTTTTCTGTTGAGCCTGCTGTCATCGGCGGCTTGCGGGTTGAAAAAGGCTATCAAGTAATGGATCTGACGATTGCGCGGCAATTGGAAATACTGAAGGACAAGCTGTTAAAGAATTGAATTTTTTGGACTGAAAGGCTGGTTAACATACTATGCAATCTATTGTGGCAGACATTGAACAGACGCTCGCGCAATTTCATCCTGAAGCGAATTGCGAGGAAACTGGCAAAGTTATGGAAGTCGGCGACGGCGTGGCCCGGATCGAAGGTTTGCGCAATATCCGGTTGAACGAAATGATTGATTTCGGCAACGGCGTAACCGGCCTTGCGCTGAATCTCGAAGAGAATAGTGTGGGTGCGGTGGTATTGAGCGGTGGCGAAACCGTTCGTGAAGGACAGACCGTTCGTTCGACGGGCCGACTACTTGAAATTCCTTGTGGCCGCGCGATGCTTGGCCGCGTGGTGGATCCGCTGGGTCGTCCGCTAGATGGAAAAGGTCCGATTGTTACCACGGAGGTGAATCCGGTGGAGCGCGCGGCACCTGGAATTATTGGACGGCAGTCCGTCTCTACGCCGCTACAAACCGGTATTCTTGCCATTGACGCGGTGATTCCGATTGGTCGCGGGCAGCGTGAGCTGATTATTGGGGATCGTTCAACGGGTAAAACCACTATCGCCATCGACACCATCATCAATCAGGCGCGGTTGAATCGTGAGGCTGAAGTGGCTGTAGATACTAAGATGCACCCGGTGTATTCCATCTATGTGGCGATCAGCCAGCGGCAGTCGAGCGTAGCGCAAGTGGTGCGCGTGTTGGAGGAACAAGGGGCGCTAAAATATACGGTGATCGTGGCGGCTACTGCATCGGATTCGGCGGCTATGCAATATTTGGCACCGTTTAGCGGCACCGCCGTCGGTGAATGGTTTATGGACCACGGTATGGATGCGCTGGTGGTGTACGATGATCTTTCCAAACATGCAGTGGCTTACCGGCAGATGTCGCTGGTTTTGCGTCGACCCTCCGGACGTGAGGCGTATCCGGGCGATATTTTCTATCTGCACAGCCGTCTGTTAGAACGCTCGGCTTGCATGTCGAAGGCGTGCGGCGGCGGTACGCTCACCTCACTTCCAATTATTGAAACGCAGACCGGCGACGTGTCTGCGTATATTCCGACCAATGTTATTTCCATTACCGACGGGCAGATTTATTTGGAAAGCGATCTATTCCATCAGGGCATCCGGCCTGCGATGTCGATCGGGATTTCCGTTTCGCGAGTCGGCTCTGCGGCGCAAACCAAAGCCATGAAAGCGGTGGCCGGGAAAGTGAAACTGGAGTTGGCGCAATATTATGAAATGAAGGAGTTTGCTCAATTCGGGTCTGATTTGGATTCAAAAACGGTTGCACTGATTGAGCATGGGAAGCGCATCACGGAGTTGTTTAAACAGACTCAATATAATCCCTTTCCTGTGGAGGAGGAGGTTGTTCAACTGTGGGCGGCTCAGCAGGGCTTTTTCGAAAGCACACCGGTTGAGAAAACGCGCGAAGTCAGCGCTAAACTTCTCGAATTTATCCGGATGCGCCGAAAAGATCTGTTGAAAGATATTGCACAGCAGAAACAGCTGACACCAGAAATCAAAAAGGGCCTCGAAGAAGTAACGGCCGAATATCAAAGTCTGACCTAACGGATTGTAATGGCAAATTTACGCGACATTCGACGGCGCATTAAATCAATTAGCTCTATGGCCAAAATAACCAAGGCCATGCAGATGGTGTCGATTTCGAAAATGAAGCGCGCGCAACAAGCGGCTTTATACGGCATCCCGTACGCCGACATGCTAAACGACATTCTGACTCAAGTGACACAATATGTTGGCGCATATCGACACGGTTTGATGGAAACCCGGAGCGGTGACCGCAAATTGATCATTTTGGTCGGAACAGACCGCGGATTGTGCGGTTCGTTGAATACCAATATTTTTCGTGAGGTGGTCAAGTATGATCGCGATACCACGCTGTTTGTAACCCTCGGAGCCAAAGCGGCGCAGTTTGTGCAGAAAACTGGACGGTTGTTGGTCGTGGATTTTGACTACAGCGATAAGCCAAAACTTTCCGAGGCTCGGATGGTTTGCCGATTCGTAACGCAACTTTTTTTGGATGATGAAATCGATAGCGCCGATATTGTGTTCAGTGATTATGTATCAACCTTTAAACAAATTCCACTGACGTGGAGTTTTTTGCCAGCAGGGCAGTCGCAGGAGTTTTTTGATCAGATGCCTGAAGCGCTGAAGCGCACTAAAATTGCGGAAATGCAGAAAAGCATCAAAGACATTGGGGAGTTTGATTTTGAGCCCAATGTGAACACGGTCTATGAATCATTGCTGTTGCGCAGCTTGGATTATCAGCTGTTGCAGATCATGCGTGAGGTGCGCGCCAGCGAGCATAGTGCGCGCATGGTGTCGATGAAACAGGCCACGGATAATGCTAAAGACATGAACAGCAAGTTACAATTAGTCCACAACAACCTGCGGCAGGCGTCCATTACAAAAGAGCTTTTGGAAATCGGCAGCGCGGCTGGAATAGATGGCTAGAGGCGTAGCAAAATTTAAAACGAAGCAATGTTTAGGAAATGAGGCGACAATGAAGCAGGGGAAAATTGTGCAGGTGATCGGGCCGGTCGTGGATGTTGAGTTTGACAGCGCCGCGGATCTTCCGGGAATTTACGAAGCACTCATCGTGGAGCAGGTCGAAATCGACGGCACGGTGCGTAAGCTGGTGCTTGAAGTTCAGCAACATGTTGGTGGACATTGGGTGCGTACCATTGCGATGGGTGCCGCCGAAGGCCTTCAGCGCGGTACATTAGTTAAAACCACCGGCTCGCCGATTACGGTTCCTGTCGGACAGGGCGTTATGGGCCGCATGATGAATGTCACGGGTGATCCTGTCGATGAGCGTGGCGAGGTTAAAGCAGAGAAACGGCTACCCATTCATCGCCGGCCGCCCCCGTTAACGGAACAGGCGACCAAGCCGGAAGTGCTAACGACCGGCATTAAAGTGATTGATCTGATCTGCCCGTTTTTAAAAGGCGGCAAGGTTGGTGCATTTGGCGGGGCGGGTGTTGGTAAAACGGTTGTGATCATGGAGTTGATTAACAACATCGCCAAACAACATGGCGGTTACTCCGTTTTTGCCGGCGTCGGCGAGCGTTCACGCGAAGGGAATGATCTCTATCACGAAATGTCTGCCTCAGGGGTTATCGATCAAACCGATTTGGAAAAATCTAAAGTGGCTCTTGTTTATGGGCAAATGAATGAACCGCCAGGCGCTCGTATGCGCGTGGCACTAACCGCGTTGACGGTAGCCGAATATTTTCGCGACGAAAAATTTCAAGATGTATTGCTTTTCATCGATAATATTTTTCGTTTCTCGCAGGCTGGCGCCGAAGTGTCGGCCTTGCTTGGCCGGACGCCTAGCGCGGTGGGTTATCAGCCCACGCTCTCCACGGAAATGGGTGAGTTACAGGAGCGGATCACTTCTACGCGCTCAGGATCCATCACGTCGTTCCAAGCAGTCTATGTGCCTGCTGACGATTTAACCGACCCTGCTCCAGCAACCACCTTTGCACATCTTGACGCTACTATCGTATTGGAACGTTCATTAGCTTCGCAGGGAATTTTTCCAGCCGTTGATCCGCTGGCCTCCAACTCGCGCGCGCTTTCACCGGAAATTGTTGGCGAGGAGCATTACAATACGGCCCGCGGTGTGCAGGCGGTGCTACAGCGTTATAAAGAATTGCAGGACATCATCGCGATTTTGGGGATCGATGAGCTTTCTAATGAAGACAAAATCATTGTTGGCAGAGCTCGGCGCATTCAGAAGTTTCTGAGCCAGCCGTTTACGGTTGCCGAAGTATTTACGGGGCAGCAGGGTCGTCAAGTGACCGTTCAGGAAACCGTGCGCGGATTTAAAGAAATTCTGGAAGGCCAGCACGATGCCGTGCCGGAATCGAATTTTTATATGAAGGGCGGCATCGCGGAAGCGATCGAAGGGATTTAATTATGGCCGCGCTACTGAGAGTAAAAATCATTACGCCGAAAGAAATCGCCTACGATGGAATGGCACTGGCGGTTACCATACCGGCAGAGAAAGGCGAAATGCAGGTTTATCAGGGGCACATTCCCGTATTGGCGCGGATCGTAAAGGGAATGGTTCGTGTCGAAAAATCTGGCGCGGAGCCGCTGTGTTTTGCGGTTGATGAGGGCTTTTTTCGTGTGACGCAAGATGAAGTTAGTCTACTTATTGATACGTTGCATCTCGCGACGGGTGCGGATGTATGATGCCGTAACTGTCACGAACCCCTAGCTATACTTAATTATTATTGTATTTCACCTTGCACGTCGGATGGCTTTGCCGTAAGAATTCCCCAACAAAACGGGGCCGATGAACGGCCGGAAACAGTAACCACAAGTCCAACAGGAGAAGTAGCAATGGCAAAAGCAGTAACCAAGTCTCAGATCATCGCTAAGATTGCCGACGACGCCGGCATCAGCAAAGTTCAGGCAAAAACCGCCCTCGAATCCATCATTGACCAGGCCTACAAAGGTGCCGCAGCAGGATTCACCGTTCCTGGTTTGGGAAAATTGGTTAAAGTGAAACGTAAAGCCCGCATGGGTCGTAACCCGGCTACTGGCGCAGCGATCAAGATTGCCGCCAAGACGGTTCTCAAATTCCGCATTGCTAAAGCCGCTAAGGATGCAATTCTCGGCTAAGGTTCCTGCGGAACGAATACAACCGCCCTGTAACGGGCGGTTGTTTTTTTTACGCTTGCTTAATTCCGTTTATCCGGATAAACAGATTGATATGACGATCATTCAGAAAATTAAAGCGACCGCCCGCCCGCTTATCTCGGTTGAATTTTTTCCGCCTAAAGCTGGAGTTGCACAAGCCGGCTTCAATAAAGGGGCTTCCGAGCTGATCGGGCTCAAGCCGGATTTTGTTTCCGTCACGTGTGGTGCAGGGGGCTCCTCCGTCGGGCCGACGCTTGAAATCTCGCAACAGCTTTGCGGTCTTGGCTATGAAACGGTCGTGCCGCATTGCACCTGTGTGGGGGTTTCGCGCAATGAATTGATTCGTTCAACGGATGAATTGGTGGCGCAAGGCTTTCAAAATATCATGGCGTTACGCGGCGATCCGCCGCGTGGCGAAAAGTTCTTCAAACCGGCCGCGGATGGGTTTCGATATGCGGCCGAACTGGTTTCGTTTTTACGTGCGCGGCATGTTCAGCTCTGTATCGGTGTTGCGGGGTATCCTGAAAAACATCCGGAGGCTTATAATAGGGCGGAGGACTTGCGGCATTTGAAAGAAAAAGTAGATGCTGGAGCCGACTTCATTACGACCCAGCTTTTTTTACACAATCATGTCTATTTTGAATTTGTAGAAAAGTGTCGTGCGGCAGGCATTACGGTGCCGATTGTGCCGGGATTGCTTCCTGTGATATCGCTCGAACAGATTAATCGGATGCGAACCTTTTGCGAATTTCATGTACCGGAGGTCCTGTTGCGCAATCTTGAAGCCGCGAAAAACGATCCGGTAAAAATGGAGCGGATAGGGTTGTATTGGGCCATTGAGCAGATATCTGAACTGGTTGAAGGCGGCGCGCCGGGGATTCATCTTTACTTGCTCAATCGGGCCAAAACGGCGTTTTATCCCGAACTTTTCGCCTGCCTCTCCCGTGTTCGCGGGCATTAAGCTGGATTTTTCAAATGTTTGGAAAATGATTTCCAATAGTTGAAAAAAAGAGCATAAATTTTCCAATGGTTGAAAAACTCATAGCACTATTTCTACTCGCGATCGTACTTACCGGATGTTCAACACCAAAGTATGAAGACGGGACGAAAAAAGAATATTCCGATATGCCGTGGAATACGCCCGCCCGCTGGGAGGGCAGTATGAGTATTCCTGGCATGAGCGGCCAATAGAGAGAACGCATTAAGCTTTAGCGGGAACGCAAGGCCTAATGTTTATGGCCGTCCAGAATGCGGAGCATTCTTCGTAGCGGTTCTGCCGCACCCCAAAGGAGCTGGTCACCGCAGGTAAAGGCGGCGAGATACTCAGGCCCCATTTTCATTTTGTGAATACGTCCGACGGGAACGGTTAGGGTGCCCGAAATGGCGGCCGGTGTTAGGCGGGCGAGCGTTTCTTCTTTGGTGTTGCCTACCACATCCACCCACGCATTATCGTTGCGGATGATTTCAATAAGTTCTTCCAGCGGCAGATTTTTCTTCAACTTGATCGTGAGTCCTTGGCTGTGGCAACGCATCGCACCGATCCGCACGCATAGGCCGTCGATCGGAATCGCGGTTTGGGTTCCCAAAATCTTATTGGTTTCCGCAAAGCCCTTCCACTCCTCTTTGGTCTGACCGTCTTCAACCGCTTTGTCGATCCACGGAATCAATGAACCGGCCAGCGGCGCACCGAAATGTTGTGTCGGAATTTCTTTTCCGCGCAGTGCGGCGGTCACGTTACGGTCAATATCCAGAATAGCTGAAGAGGGGGTTTGTAGATCGGCAGAGGCTGTTTGATGCAACGTTCCCATCTGGCTGAGCAGTTCGCGCATATTCTGCGCTCCGGCGCCGGAAGCCGCCTGATAGGTCATGGAGGAAAGCCATTCGACCAGTCCAGCTTTGAAAAGCCCGCCGATGGCCATCAGCATCAGACTGACGGTGCAATTGCCGCCGATGAAATCTTTTTTACCGTCGGCGAGGGCGTTGTCGATAACCGGACGGTTGACCGGATCGAGGATAATCACGGCGTCTTTGCTCATGCGCAGAGAGGATGCGGCATCGATCCAATAGCCTTTCCAGCCAGTAGCGCGTAGCTTACTGTGAACGGCCGTGGTGTAGTCGCCACCCTGACAGGTTAAAATCACGTCCATCGCGGCGAGCGCATCGAGATCGAATGCATTTAGAAGAACGGAGGTTCCTTTGCCTACATTTGGGGCTACGCTACCAGCTTGCGAGGTAGTGAAAAACACCGGATTAATCTCGGCAAAATCATTCTCTGCCAGCATTCGTTCCATCAGAACTGAGCCGACCATTCCGCGCCATCCTACTAACCCGACTTTCATAGCATTCTCCCGATTAAAAGGCGGTCACGGTATTTGATTTAAAAAATGAACGCAAGCCGCTATTGTCCGTAAATCATGATGTTTATAGCTGAATTTTTGCCACAGACTAAACCATTTTGGGAATACAGCAATCCGCCTCCGGGTATGGTAGCTTATGGTGTATTTTTTCTACTGCTGATCTGTATCGGCGTAGTTGCCGATGTTGGGCTGATATTATATTGGCTTAAAAGACCTGTGCGAATGCAGGAGCTCGCCGCTCGCCTGGCGGCTCGTGCCCTGCCAGCAAAATGGGTGCTGATTTTTTTTGGAATAGCGATTGGGTTTTACCTTTTTGCTTCTTGGCTTTATACGCTGATATTTCCGGGCGGCGAAATTGAACCCAAAACGGTGATTTTTCAGACGCTAGCCTTTCATCTGCCGGTCCTGGGCTTGCTCGGACTGATGTTTCGTTTCGCGAAAGTTAACGGGAGTAAATTATTTGGCCTTTGTTGGAAAAAGGCCCCAGCCCTATTGGGACTTTCTGTAATTTTCTATGTAGCGGCATTACCGTTGCTTTGGTTGTGCAGTGCGCTTTATCAAATTTTGCTTCATCAATTCGGGTGCGATTTCTTTCTTCAGGATATAGCAGAGGTTTTAACGGCTCCGGCTCCGTGGCTGGTTCGAACAGCACTTTTCTTTATTGTTATCATTGTGGCGCCAGCTTTTGAAGAGATCGTTTTTCGCGGCATTTTACTTCCGTTTATGGTTCGTCGTATCGGTTTCTGGCCGGGCCTTGTTCTGCTGTCTGTGGTATTTGGCGGAATGCACCTTCATTTGCCGTCATTTCTTCCACTTTTTTTACTTTCGACGATGTTCTGTTTGGCCTATGCCCGCACGCAGTCGTTGCTGGTACCGATCGGTATGCATATCGTATTTAACGGAGTGACGGTGGCGTTACTGTTATTGGTAGGCTGATAAAATGGAGTTTTTGTTTGCATGCGGCCCCTGGAAGGGTAAAAAACGGGGCTTTTATTAACTGATTTTGGAGCAACATGAATTTTTTAGGTATTGATATCGGCGGAACAAAAATAGCGCTTTCGATTGGAAACGAACGGGGTGAGATCTTTGCTGACCAGCGTTTCCCAACCGATCCAAACAGTGCGCAAAAAACGTTGGAACAGGCTGTTGTAGTTGCCGAAGAGCTGATAGCCAAAGCGGGGTTAACCGTTGGACAGATCGACGCGATCGGCATTAGTTCGCCCGGCCCGATGTGCTCCAAGCGGCGCATGATTTTGAAAACACCCAATTTACAAAGCTGGGATCACTTTAAAGTTGGTGATTTTTTTGAAGACCGTTTTAAGCGGCCGACTTTTATGCAGAATGATGCCAACGGCGCAGGTCTGGCGGAATACTTGTTCGGAGCCTGCAAAGGGCTGGATTTGATTTATCTCACTATGAGTACCGGCATCGGCGCGGGCATCATCAGCAACGGACAGTTGATTGCGGGAGCCAACGATCTCGGGGGCGAAGTGGGGCACATGACGCTCGACCTGAATGGCCCGCGCTGCGGCTGTGGCAAAACGGGCTGTTGGGAAGCCTATTGTGGCGGCAAAAATTTTGCCGATCAAGTGCGCGCAGACATTGCCAGCGGCGTACAAACCTCAATTCTCAAAGAAGCTGGCGGCGACCCGGCAAAGATCGGTATGCAGGAGGTTCGCGCCGCCATTCGTTCCGGTGACGCCTACGCCTGCAAGAAGTGGGATGTTTTTATTGAAAAAATGGCGCAGGCCATCGGCATCTTGCTGCAGACGCTCAATCCGCAGGCCATCGTGATGGGCACGCTGGCCATTCATGGCGGCGACCTTTTCATTCCGCAGATGATGGATCGGCTTCCCAAGTATGCATGGCAAGGCGTATTGGAGGCTTGTAGCCGGATTGAAGCTAGTACACTAAAAAACATTGGCGAACTGAGTGCTATTGCCATTGCGCTCGACGGAGCCCGCCATTTGAACAAAGGATAATCATCATGCTCGACATTAAATTCATTCGTGAAAATCCAGACGTCGTTAAAAAAGCGCTTATTAATCGCAAGGCTGAAGCCGATATCGACGGCCTGCTGGCGCTCGACATAGAACGCCGCGCCGCCATTACCGAAGGCGAAGAACTCAAAAGCGAGCGCAATGCCGCGTCCAAGAATATCGGCGGGCTCATGAAGGAGGGCAGAAAAGCTGAAGCCGAAGCTGCCAAGGAGCGCGTCCGCCAAATTGGCGACCGCATTGCAGTTCTTGACGAACAGGTGCGCGCCCTCGACGAGAAAATCACGAACGCTTTATTGTTTATTCCCAATTTGCCGCGCCCGTCCGTACCGGTCGGCTCAAGCGAAGCGGACAATCCTGTTGTACGCGTCTTCGGTGAACAGAAAAAATTCGACTTTGCGGTCAAGCCGCACTGGGACATTTGCGAAGCACTCAAGCTGGTTGATTTTGAACGCGGCACCAAGATTGCCGGGTCCGGCTTTCCGGTTTACACGGGACAGGGCGCAAAACTTCAGCGCTCGCTCATTCAGTTCATGCTCGACCTACACACGACGGAACACGGCTACACCGAAGTTGAGCCGCCGTTCGTCTGTAACGCCGACGCGATGACCGGCACCGGCCAGCTTCCGAAGTTCGCCGAAGATATGTATCACATTGGCATCGACGGACTTTATCCCGTGCCGACGGCGGAAGTCCCAGTTACCAATCTTTATCGTGATGAAATAATCGACGTCGAAAAACCACTCAAGCTCACCGCCTACACGCCGTGTTTCCGTCGAGAAGCTGGCGCCGCCGGACGCGATACGCGCGGACTGCTCCGCCTGCACCAGTTCGACAAAGTCGAAATGGTCAACTTCGTGAAGCCGGAAGATTCTGAAAAGCAGCACGAAATCCTCGTTCGCGAAGCCGAAAAAGTTCTGCAGAAACTCGGCCTGCACTATCGCGTCATCGAACTCTGCACCGCCGACATTGGTTTCAGCGCCGCCAAATGCTACGACATCGAACTCTGGGCCCCCGGCGTCGAGAAATGGCTCGAAGTTTCGTCAGTCAGTAATTTCTGGGACTATCAAGCACGCCGCGCTCGCATCCGCTGCCGCGACGAAAACGGCAAGCCGCAGTTCTTGCACACGCTCAACGGCTCCGGCGTCGCTTTGCCGCGCCTCGTCGTCGCGCTCATCGAAA
>CAZTEK010000009.1:0-24194 GCA_964612095.1 uncultured Verrucomicrobiota bacterium | reverse complement strand
GCATGAAAATCAGAAAAACGAGTACCATGACCAAATTGCCGGCAAATGTGATGAAAGAACCGGAAAAGGAAACGAGATATTTTCCAACTTGCTGCTTCCAATTCATTTCACCAAACGAAAGCCAGGTTGGCATGGTGTAATGACCCGTCATGGCGGTGGTAATCTGCGTCAACTGGTCAGCATACTTGGGATACTCCGCTATAAAAGCCACCGACCGTTCATAGAGGAAAAGCCCGGTTAGATAGAAAAAACCAAACAGTAGAACCAATACCACGCCAACCGCTGGACCAGCCGGAACACGGTGCCGAGCCAGAAAGTTAACCATCGGGGCAAAGAGGTAGGAAAGAAACCAGGCGATCACCAGCGGAAGAATCACCGCCTGCGCCGTCTTCAAAACAAACCCAACCATCACCAGCGCAATAACGCCGATCAGGGGGATCAATACCCGCTGGTTATGCATAAGCCCGCTCCCGTTTTCAGTGCCGCGCTTCGTACGCCGCAATGTCGGTCGCATACTGAAGGGTCAATCCGATATCGTCCAGCCCGTTCACCAGCTTGTTTTTCAGCACCGGATCAACATCAAATGCGTACACCTGATCATCGCCCGCCGCATGGATGGTAACTTTTTGCTTTTCCAAATCAACGGTTGCTTTTACGCCCGGCTGTTTTCCCAAGGTTTGGAAAATCGAATCCACCTGTGCGGCGGTCATTTCGATTGTCAGTAATCCATTCTTGCCGCAGTTGCCGCGAAAAATATCGGCAAACGCTGGAATTCCATTTTCACTCGGGGCGATGACCACTTTGAAACCGAACTGCGCTACAGCCCAAACAGCATGCTCACGACTGGAACCGCAACCAAAGTTATTGCGTGCTACTAAAATCTGCGCGCCTTGGGTTGCCGGTTTATTCAGCACAAAATCCAGATTATCTGAGCCGTCATTATTGTAGCGCCAGTCAGAAAACAATGCCGCGCCGAAACCGGTACGCTTAATCGACTTCAAATATTCCTTCGGAATAATCGCGTCCGTATCAATATTTGCTCGGTCCACACCGGCGACCACACCTGTAAATGTTTTAAACTTTTCCATTTCAACTTCCTTTTTACCACAGAGAGCACGGAGGCCCAGAGATTCAGACACTCTCCTCTGTGTCTCTGCGGACTCTGTGGTTAAATATTTCGGATATCTACAAAGTGCCCCGCGACTGCTGCCGCAGCAGCCATTGCCGGACTGACCAAATGAGTGCGTCCGCCCTTGCCCTGACGTCCTTCAAAATTACGGTTAGAGGTTGAAGCGCAACGCTCTTTATCCTTCAGCTTATCGGGGTTCATCGCCAGACACATGCTGCAACCGGCATAGCGCCACTCGGCACCCGCTTCGACGAACACGCGATCAAGCCGTTCTTTTTCTGCCGCATAACGCACTGACTCAGAACCGGGAACCACCAATACTCGTACACCCTTAGCCACCTTTTTGCCTTTGATCACAGCAGCGGCTTCGCGCAGATCTTCGATACGTCCGTTAGTACAGCTACCAATGAAAACGGTATCGATCTTGATATCGGTCATTTTCATACCGGATTCAAGACCCATGTAATCCAGCGCCGCACGCACGTCAGCCGGACTGTATTCCGGTACGGCGTCCAGTGCTGGAACTTTACCGGTCACATCCGTCACCATGCCAGGACTGGTTCCCCAGGTTACCTGCGGAGCCAGATCGCTCACGTCAATGGTCAGCACATGATCAAACTTCGCGCCTTCATCCGTGTAGAGCTTTTTCCATTCAGCAATCGCCTTGTCGAGTGCGGCACCCTTCGGTGCATAATGGCGATTACCAGAGGCAATGTAGTCAAACGTGATTTGATCGGGCGCAACCAAGCCAGCACGCGCGCCGCCTTCAATGGCCATGTTACAGACCGTCAGACGGCCTTCCATAGAAAGCGCACGGATGGCTTCGCCGCAAAATTCGAACGCGCAACCGGTGCCGCCTGCTGTGCCGATGATACCAATCAGCTTCAGCACCATATCCTTGGCGGTCACGCCCTTTTGCAGTTTGCCGGTAAATTCGACTTTATAGTTTTTCGGCTTATTCTGCCTTAGCGTCTGGGTGGCCAATACATGCTCCACTTCGGAGGTGCCGATACCGAACGCGATTGAACCGAACGCGCCATGTGTCGCGGTGTGTGAGTCGCCGCAAACTACCGTCATGCCGGGAAGAACAATCCCCTGCTCTGGGCCGATGATATGAATCACGCCTTGACGGTCATCGCCCAGCGGAAAAAGAGTCACGCCGGTCTCTGCCGCGTTATCGGTCAATGCATCAATCTGCGCCTTGGCGATCGGATCGGTGATGTTCATCCGGTTTTCGTCGGTCGGAACATTATGATCCATCGTGGCAAACGTCCGTTCCGGACAGCGCACCTTGCGGCCAGCCAGGCGAAGACCTTCAAAGGCCTGCGGACTGGTCACTTCGTGCACCAGATGGCGATCGATGTACAGCAACACCTCGCCGTTACCCAGCTCCTTAACAACGTGTGCATCCCAAATCTTGTCAAACAGTGTTTTACTCATAGCGGCACAGAGTATATTTTTCGGCCTGTCTTCATCAAGAAATTTGACAGGATAACAGGATTTACAGGATGTTCAGCTTTATGACCTCGAATCCTGTAAATCCTGTTATCCTGTCTGAAAAATAATTGGAGTCCGTTTATGAATGGTTACCTGATTTTCATCCTCGCCCTGCTGGTTTTCAACTGGCTCCTGTCACTAATCGTCGAAACCCTCAATGTTCGGAACGTTTCCACGGAAATACCGGCTGAGTTTCAGGGTATCTACGACGCCGAAAAATATGCCAAATCTCAGCGCTACCTGCGTGAAAACACCCGCTTTGGACAGATTCAGGCCGGACTCATGCTCCCACTCACCATCGCCTTTATCCTGCTCGGCGGCTTCCACTGGATTAACGGCATCGCCCAAACCGTTTCCGCCAACATGATCGTTCAGGGACTCATCTTCGGCGGAATCCTCGTTCTGCTCGGACAGCTCGTCGGCATCCCGTTCAGCATCTACGACACCTTCGTCATCGAGGAAAAATACGGTTTCAACAAAACCACCCCGAAAACCTTCGTCGTCGATATCCTCAAAGGACTGCTACTCACCGTCCTGCTCGGCGCGCCGATCTTCGCGCTCATCCTCTGGATTTTCAGCTCCGTCGCCAACGCCTGGCTCTGGGCGTGGGGAGCGCTGGCCGTCATTCAGCTTTTCATTATGTTCATCGCGCCGGTTGTCATTCTGCCGCTCTTCAACAAATTCACCCCGCTCGAAGACGGGGGACTGAAAACGAAAATTCAGGAATTCGCCGCCGCGCAGAAATACACCCTCAGCGGCATTTTCAAAATCGACGGATCGAAGCGCTCCACCAAATCCAACGCCTACTTCACCGGCTTCGGAAAAACCAAGCGCATCGCCCTCTTCGACACGCTGATCGAAAAACACACCACCGGCGAACTGGTCGGCGTGCTGGCGCATGAAATCGGACACTGCAAGCTCGGCCACATCAAAAAAGGGATCATCATCTCGCTGGCGTCATCCCTGCTGATGTTCTTCATCCTCTCGCTCTTCATCACCAAGCAAGGTCTCTACACCGCGTTCGGCATCGAAGGAATACCGCTCTACGCCGGATTCATCTTCTTCGGATTCCTCTACGCGCCAATCAGCATGATCCTCGGACTGCTCGGCAACATCCTCTCGCGCAAACACGAATACGAAGCCGACGCCTTCGCCGCCGAAACCACCAAGGTGCCCGACGAAATGATCAGCGCCCTCAAAAAACTCTCGGTGGATAACCTCTCCAACCTCACGCCCCACCCACTCAAAGTTTTCCTCGAATATTCCCACCCGCCCGTGCTGGAGCGGATCAATTCGTTGAGACAATTTACGAATACCAGTGTTAAAAAAATGAAACGATAAATTACTTATGGGCTACGGGAGCATGTATTGGAATCGTTTGTATTGAGATGGCTGCAGAGATTTTTCTCTTCGATTTCAACTCCTACACCCACACAACTTTCGGGTATGTTTTTCGTCAAATTTTACTTCTGTCAGTAGTGGCTACTGTTTGGCGAGCCATCGTAAAAAGAAAAAGCCAAAAAATTGGAACTGATTAGAATTCAAGAGATTTAAACTCACCGACACCAAAGATGATCTTCCAGCAACTGCTGCATGTCGGCGGGAAGATCGAGATCAACGGTGACAGGCCGGATGGCGGGATCCGGGTTCCATTGAGTGCGTTCATTTTCGGGCAGGTTTGCAGAATTGTTCAACCCAGCGGTTGGCGAGCTGGCAGCTTTCGCGGGTGGCTTCCGGCTGATCGTCGGGAAATGCGGAAAGCCAGAGCGCGCGGTTTTCGAGGAAGGCATCTGTCCAGTCCACGGGAATCTGTTCGGGCATGGCCATCGGTTGAATCCAGATGATGCGGGCGGAAGCGGTGAGCAGGGTTTTCAAGCAGGCACGCTCGCCGGGCGAAAAGAAGGTGCTGCAAACCAGTCCGTCGAAGGCGGTCAGTTCGTTTTGCAGTGCAACCACATCCGCTTCAGACGCACTTCGCGAGACACGCAGAGCGCAGCGCGGACCGGAATCATTGAGCAACTCCTGATTGCCTTTAAAGCGGCTCTGCTTTGTCCAACCCTGAGGGATATCGCGCAGCGCCCAGCGGCGTGGATTGGCCCGCACATAATTTTCGCGAACGGCCAGCTCTTCGGCATCAAAGCAGATCACATCGTAATAATTGGGAGCCCATACCTTGCTGGGAGCTTTCTCACCATGGTGAGAGCTTACGGGTTGCACAAGGCTGGCACGGCGCGCTTCGCGCGTGACCGAGCCTTTGAAGAGGTTGAGTACCTCGCCCAGCCCGGCTCCGCTGGGCCGGAGAATGCGCACGATTCCGTGGAAGTGGTTGGGCATGAGCTGCCAGGCGCCGAGCCGGATGTGGGAATAGTGCTGCGGAATCTCGCTCCAGAACCGCTCAACCAGCTCGCCGAGCGCGTTGGGGCGCATCTCGCCCGCCGTGACCGTGCCAAAAAAGTATCGGTGATAGTCGGCACCCAACGTGACAAAATACCAGCCGGGTCGCGAGTAGTCGCGCCCCTCCATCCGCAGTTTCTGCGACATGCTTTTTTTGAACTCCGGCGGCATGCTCTTCCCTTAATGTAACAATGAATTATAAAGAGTTTTTCAAAGCGAGAAAATTTTTCGTTGCATATCATCCGGAAGATCGAGATCGATGGTGACGAGCCGTCCAAACTTTGGATGGTGAAAGCGCAGTCCGGATGCGTGCAGTGCCTGCCGTTCCATGCGTAACCGCGCGCGGTCGAAATCCGTCAGCGTGTCTTTGCAAAAGCGCAGGAAGAGGGTTTCGTCCACGCCGTAGAGTTTGTCACCGACAATCGGAGTTCCCAGCGCCAGTAGCGTGGCACGAATCTGATGGAGCCGTCCGGTATGCGGCTCTGCTTCGATCAGCGCGATTTCGCCGCACTGTTTGAGCAGCCGGAATTTGGTTTCCGCCCATTCGGCATCGGCGGACGGCGACGTATCAGACGATCCGCCCTGAACAAACTTCCGCTTTTTGCGGATGACGGAGTCCACATCAGCCGTCAGCCATCCTGCGGTTTCCAGTTCCGCCGGAAAGTTCGTCGACTCCACCAGCGCTTTGTAGCGCTTCACGACCTTGTGGCTGGAAAACTGTTTGCGGCAGTTTTCCGATGCCGCAAAATTTTTGGCGATGACGACTAATCCAGATGTTTCGCGGTCGATGCGGTTGACGAAGGTGAAGTCTTCCAGCCCCTGCTCCTTCTTGAGCCAAGCCCAGAGCGAGTGGTTGAAATAGCGTCCGCCCGGATGGCACGGCAGATTACCGCTTTTATTTACCAGCAGAAGATCCTCGTCGTCGGAAATGATGCCGATGTTGAAATCAACCGGCGGTTCCGGACGGTTATCCGGCTCATAGCTCAGCCGGTCGCCGGTTCGTAGCGGAGCTTCTGAAACGCATGGTTTCCCGTTAATTGTCACGGCTCCGGCTGCGATGCGGTCGCACCAGCCAGCGCGGTCGTGATAGGGAAAACGCGCGGCAAGAAAGTCAGCGACCGCTGTTCCGTCCGCCGTTTCAGGTACTTCAAAAATCATTTCCCGTTTCATCCGACGCTTTATAGCAGAAGTTTCCAAATATTGGAAAACATCCGTGTAAATCTGTGTGATCCGTGGTTAAACTCTACCCCATGAAAATACTTTGCTGTGGATTTTTTCCGGCGCTTCAGCGCACGATTGAATATGCATCGTTCCGTCCGTATGAGGTAAACCGTGCCCGCAAGGTATCCGTTGCCGCCAGCGGCAAGATGACCAATACCGCCCGGGTGCTCAAAATTCTGGGGGCCGACCCATTGATGCTGAGTTTTGCCGGCGGCGGCAATGGCGATATAGTCCGCGACCTACTGGCCCAGGAACAGCTTCCCTGCCGCTGGGTCGAAACCAAAGCGGAAACCCGTATCTGCCAAACGCTCCTTTCCGCCGACCACGACGGATGTACCGAGCTGGTCGAAAATACCGCGCCGCTTTCCGCCAGTGAGTGGAAAGCGTTCGTCAAAACCTTTGCACAAATCCAAGGCGATTTCGACCGCATCGTTTTTTCCGGCACCCTGCCGCCCCACGCTCCGCAGGATATTTACGCCGAACTGCTTTCGCTGACCGCTGGCAAAAAAGTGTTGATCGACAGTTACGGTGCGCCGTTGCTCGCCACGCTGGAGCACCGCCCCGCGGTCGTGAAGATCAATTCCGAAGAACTACGCAACACGTTTAAAAGCTCGGCTCCGGTCAGCGAGCTGGCGGAAGAGTTGATGTCGCTCGGCGCGGGTGCTGTTGGCATTACGCAGGGCAAGTCGCAGGCGTTTCTCTTTGAGCCTGGCAAGGCATTTACATTCGGTATTCCGCAGATCAAAGCGGTCAATCCAATCGGAAGCGGTGACTCGGTCAGCGCCGGAACTGCGTATGCGCTGGCGAAAGGCCATTCGCTGGTAGAAGCGTTTGTTTTCGGCCTCGCCTGCGGTACCTCCAACGCCATGAATATTGAACCGGGTGTGGTGAAACTCGAGCAGATCGCCGAACTCGTCCCGAAGATTTTACAAAATCATTAATGGCAAAATTATTTTCTATATCTGGGTAAAAAACTCTACTCAATGATTTTGCTATCCATGATTTTGCAAGAAAACTCCCAAACATGAGTCCTTTCACCCAATATAAGCAGTGGATGATTGAGCGGTACGGCGACGCGCTGTTCCGCGTGCCGGTCGAAATTGCATCAACCTGTCCGCACGGACGGTGTGCCTTCTGCTCAGAAAACGGTGCGCGTGCTCAGCAGACTCAGCGACAGGAAAGCCCGATTGAGCAAATCGAAGCGGCGATTAAATTTTCAAAGCGACGCTATAAAGCTCAGAAACTGATGCTGTACATTCAGGCGTTCACCGCCGACCTGACCGATCCCGATCAGCAGAAACTGATTCTCCAATGTCTGGAAAATTACCGGTTCGAGGCGATCAGTATCGGAACACGTCCCGACTGTCTGCCGGAAGCCGCGCTCCGGTTTCTGGAAACGCTGAAGGAAAAAGTCGAAGTCTGGGTCGAACTCGGCGTGCAGACGACGAATGATGAAGCGCTAAAACGGATTAACCGCGGACACGACTGGGAATGCAGCAAGAAAGCGATTCTCGACCTTTCGACGCGCGGCATTCATGTTGCGCCGCATGTGATCATCGGTCTTCCCGGAGAAAGTTCCAAGGATTGGAACCGTACGGCGGAAGAATTAGCACGATTGCCAATTTCCGGAATCAAAATTCATAATCTACACATCATGAAAGGAACCGAGCTGGCAAAAAATCCGCCGCCAGTTCTGAATCACTGGGAATATGCCGAGGCGCTGATGGACTTCCTGCGACGGATTCCAACGAACATTCCGGTGATGCGGATTTCAACCGATACACCGGACGATCAACTGATCGCTCCGCACTGGCATCTTGAAAAAGGACAGTTTCTGGATTATGTCGTTCAGCAAATGGAAATGCGCGAAATCCGTCAAGGAGATTTGACGAATGGAGTACTGGAGTATAGGAGTGCTGGAAAATCCAAAACTCTACCACTCCAAACCTCCTTCACTCCAATCGCCACTGCCGACGGCAGTGTGACTTTTTTTTCCAATGATTGGAAAGAGCACTACCACACAAAGACGGGCGCGCGGCTGGAGGCTCAACAGAAGTTTGTCGTTCCTTCCGGTCTGAACCGCAAACTCCAGACAGCAAACCTCAAACTTCTCGATGTCTGCTTCGGTCTCGGCAACAACTCGCTGGCGGCTCTCTGCGCCACAGCAGGTGCTGAACACACACTTGATATCACCGCTCTGGAAATGGACAAACGGGTCGTCCGGGCAGCGTCAGAATGTTTCCAGACATTGGAAACCGATCCAGTGAATTGGAGAAATGTCTTAGAGCAACTCTTGAGCACTGCCACCTGCCACCTGCCACTTGCCACACTGTCCCTCCTCTGGGGCGATTCGCGTTACCTAATCCAGCAAATTCCCGAAAACTCAATGGATGTTGTCTTCCACGATCCGTTCTCCAGCCAGCACTGTCCGGAACTCTGGACGGTAGAGTTTTTTCAACAGCTTTATCGGGTGATGAACCCGGATGGCGTGTTGCTGACCTACGCCTCCGCCCTGCCCGTGCGTAGCGCCATGCGCGAGGCAGGCTTTGTTATCGGCGAAACCCATCCAGGTCACCAAATGGGTAACGGCACCATTGCCGCGAAAAATGAAGCTGTACTTGCCGGGTTTTCCATCATCGGCAACTTGGATGCGTGCCGAAGTATTCCTTACCGCGACCCGCATCTCTGTGCGACCTCAAAAACCATCCTGCGCAACCGGCAGGAATCGGCAGAGATTACCAAACGGTAATTTTCACAGCACACTGCGGTAATCTCCTTTCCTACAGTATATCCGGCGTACTGACTGAAAGAGAGGTTACCCGTGAATTTCTGGCTGATTTTAGACCCGTTTGACCTGGCGGTCATTGTTTCGCTTATGGCGGTTTTATCCGGCTCCACTGTGTTGTTATGGAAAAAAGTCATAAGGGATCGCCTGATTCCAAAGCGCTGGGCTGTTGTTAAAAAACACCGCATTTACCGAAGCGGCCGCATTGCGGCAAGGCTTATGCGCCGAACTTTGGCCGGCCACAAAATCAAAGTTATCGTCGATCTCACCGGAGATAATCCGAGAAATCCCAGCCAGACAGCAGAAAAATCTGCCGCCGCCCAGCTTGGCATTAAGTTGCACAGATTCACGCTTCGCGGCAGCGGAACCGGTGATGTAAATCTGTACGCAGAAGCTGTTGCTGCAGTCATTCAGGCCGAAAAACAAGGTCAGCCCGTATTGATTCACTGTGCCGCCGGGGTTCAGCGTACCGGAGGTGTCATCGCGTTTTACCGGTTACTGGTCGACAAAAACCCGCCGGAAGTGGTGATGGACGAATTGATAAAAAACGGCTTCAACCCTAAACGCAATCACAAGCTGATACCGTACATCAATAAGAACCTTTCGCGAATCGCAATGATTCTCCATGAGAAGGGCCTTATCGAACAAGTCCCCCGGCTGACGCCCTTATGTGCTGAATAAAAACAGGTAGTTCAGTGGCAATTGATTAACCCGTTTCACGTCATACAGAAAGACGATACTGCCACTCATATTTTTTTCATCGGCAATTTAGGCAGCTCATTGATAAGCTACTCAAAAGAAACTGTGATACCTGGAAACGGCATGATTTACTGGCGACAAAAATATAAAGGCAAAACAGTCGTACTGTGGGGTCAGCCGCCTCGTTTATCAGAGAAAGAAACCGATCTATGAGAATATTGCTGGTCGAAGATGATTCGCGGATAGCGTCTTTCATTGTCAAGGGGTTGCAACAAGAAGGGTTTGCAGTCGACCGCGCAGCCGACGGCGAAGAGGGATTGCATCTTGCAATCCAACATTCATTCGATGCGGCTGTCATTGATATTATGCTACCTAAATTGGATGGTTTTACCCTGATTGAGCGGTTACGGCAGAACAATTTTACGACCCCGATCATCGTGCTGAGCGCTCGCTCGTCCGTTGAAGACCGCGTAAAAGGACTTCACGTGGGTGCCGACGACTACCTCATGAAACCTTTTGCCTTTTCGGAGTTGCTAGCCCGCATTCAGGCGCTATTACGTCGTGCAACGACACAGACCGATCCCTCTGCACTCACAATTGATGATCTACGCATGGATCTCGTCCGTCGAAAAGTTTACCGAGCCGGAAAAGAAATCGAGTTGCAACCCAAAGAATTTTCACTGCTGGAATATCTCATGCGTAACACCGGCCGGGTTATTTCAAAAACCATGATTATGGAGCATGTCTGGGACTACAATTTTGATCCGCAAACCAACGTAGTAGAAGCTCGTATTTGTAAACTGCGCGACAAAATTGACCGCGATGCTGCAAAAAAACTGATCCACACCATCCGAGGAATGGGTTATGTACTCGAATAAATCTAAACGGCGGTCACGTAGCGTCGTTTCACGCTTAACGCTCTGGTACGGGTTAATCTGCACTTTAGTCTCTATTTCCGCCTACACGCTGTTGTCAATCAAACTGGACCAGAACATCAGCCGCCGTGTTGAACACGACTTAGAAAACGAAATTATTGAGCTGAAATCCATCTATGCTGAAAAAGGCCTTAACAGACTTCAGGAAGAATTTGACCGGGAGTCTAAAGCCGACGGTCTCAAAAAAGTATTTTTCCGGCTTCTATCCCCGTCCTGCACGATTCTTGCGTCCTCTGATGTCAGCGGGTGGGATGGAATACAAAAAGAACTATCCGCCGTTCCGGTGCCCGCCGCAAACGAAACCGTATTTTTTACACTCTATGAGCGAAACAGTCCTTACAATGCCCGTATGGTCGCCAGCCGGACTCTTGACGAAAACATTATACAGTTCGGTGTGAATCTTAAATCAAACAACATATTCCGCCGGAAATTCCGTAACATCTTCATCGCCTTCTCCATTTCCATGTTTACCTTGAGCACCTTGTCCGGATGGTTGATTGCTCGACGTGCCATGTCCGGTGTCCGCCGTGTTACACAGGCCGTTTCCCGCATCTACAAAGGCCGCCTTAATCAGCAGGTTTCTTTCGGCAACGAAGGTCGTGAAATAGACGAGTTAACCAAAGCCTTCAATGAAATGCTCACTCGCATTGAATCGCTCGTTCGCGAACTTAAAGAAATTTCAGACAATGTGGCACACGATCTGCGCAGTCCCATCACCCGCATGCGCGGCGTAGCCGAAACAACGCTCACCGGACCACAGGAGATTGAAGCGTATCGGGAAATGGGGCTGGTCGTGATTGAAGAAAGCGAACGACTCACGCAAATGATCAATACTACCCTCGAAATAGCCCAAGCAGAATCAGGACTCCTTGAAATTATACGCGCACCACTTGATCTCACCACACTCCTCAAAAATGCAGCGGAACTTTTCCAGCCGGTAGCAGAAGAAAAACAGATAAAGCTTTGCGTAAATCTGTCAGAAGACCCACTCATTATTTTTGGCGATAAGACCCGCCTCCAGCGAACCGTTGCCAACCTGCTCGACAATGCCATTAAATATACCCAGCCAGACGGACGAATTACGCTCACGGCTTTCCCTTACGGGAAACTCATTAAAATTGAAATCTCCGATACAGGCATTGGCATTGAACCCGAAGAAACCAACCTCATTTTCGAGCGTTTTTACCGCAGTGAAAGAAGCCGTTCCACGCAAGGCAACGGTCTGGGTCTTAGTCTAGCCCGAATGATCATTCAATCGCATGGCGGTAACATTGCTGTACAAAGCAAACCTAATGAAGGTAGCACCTTCACGATCACGCTACCGCGCGATCTGGAATCTTAATAATTCGCCTAGTCGTTATCCCAGACGAGACCTAAGCGGCTAAAACTATTCGCCTGTTTTTTCCTGCTTCGCAGGCA
This sequence comes from uncultured Verrucomicrobiota bacterium, assembly GCA_964612095.1. Lineage (GTDB taxonomy): Bacteria > Verrucomicrobiota > Kiritimatiellia > Kiritimatiellales > Tichowtungiaceae > Tichowtungia. Next base: position 12,115 of record CAZTEK010000009.1, on the reverse strand, counting down.
GGTTCAACTTGATGTGCAGTTCGCGCAACTGTTTGAACTCCACTTCACCCGGCGCACCCATTAAAAGGTCTTCGGCTTTCTGGTTCATCGGGAAAGCGATGACTTCGCGAATGTTCGGTTCGTCGGCCAGTAGCATGACCATGCGGTCCACACCGGGAGCAATACCAGCATGCGGCGGCGCGCCATATTTGAATGCGCGATAGAGCGCCGGAAATTTGGACTCGACCACTTCTTTGCCGTAGCCAGCGATTTCAAACGCCTTGATCATTAGCTCCGGACTGTGGTTACGAACTGCGCCGGAAGAAAGCTCTGTGCCATTGCAGACGATGTCGTACTGGAAGGCCAGTACGTCGAGAGGATCTTTGTTCAGCAACGCGTCCATTCCGCCTTGCGGCATTGAGAACGGATTGTGACTGAAAGCCACTTTGCCTTCGTCATCGAGTTCAAACATTGGAAAGTCGACGATCCAACAAAAACGAAAAACATCTTTTTCGAGCAGGTCGAGACGGTTACCGAGTTCGGTGCGGACGTGTCCGCCGATGCTCTGCGCGCCCTTCAGCGTGTCGGCAATAAAGAACATCGTGTCACCGTCGCCCACGCCGCCGAGCGCCTTGAGTTGCGAGAGCTCATCCGCGCTGAGGAACTTGGCGATCGGGCCTTTGGCTTCGCCTTCTACCCAGCTAATATAGCCGAGACCTTTGGCCCCGGCGGATTGTGCGAAAGCGACCATGTCGTCGAAGAATTTACGCGGCTGTCCGGCACAATTTTTGACGGCGATGGTTTTGACCACGCCACCCTTCTCTACCACACCGGCAAATGCTTTAAAGCCGCAGGTACGGAAAATTCCGCTGGCATCCTGCATGATCAGCGGATTGCGCAGATCAGGTTTGTCGGAACCGTACTTATCCATCGCTTCGCGGTACGGAATGCGAATGAACGGAATGCCATCCACTTTCTTCGTGCTGAACTCGTTAAAGATCGTCGCGAGCAGTTTTTCATTCACCGCAAAAACATCGTCCTGCGTGGCGAAGCTCAATTCCATATCGAGCTGGTAGAACTCGCCGGGCGAACGGTCGGCGCGGGCATCTTCGTCGCGGAAACACGGCGCAATCTGGAAGTAGCGGTCAAAGCCGGAAACCATCAAAAGCTGTTTGAACTGCTGCGGAGCCTGCGGCAGTGCGTAGAATTTTCCGGGATGCACACGGCTCGGCACGAGATAGTCGCGTGCGCCTTCCGGCGACGAACTGGTGAGAATCGGGGTCTGGTATTCAAGGAAACCCATGCCGGTCATCAGTTCACGAATGCGGGAAATGACTTTGGAGCGCAAAACAATATTATCGTGGAGGCTCTTGCGGCGAAGATCGAGGAATCGGTATTTCAAACGTAGAGCTTCAGAGCATTCCTCTTCTTTATTAACCTGAAAAGGGATCACTTCCGATTCACCTAATACTTCCATGGTTTCGGCAACCAGTTCGATTTCGCCAGTCGTCAGTTTTGGATTCACCGCCGACGCATCGCGAGCGACGACATTGCCAGTAAAGCAAATAACGCTCTCTACACGCCAGTGCTCGATATCCTTGTAAAATGCTTTGTCTGGGCTGATCACGATCTGTGTAATGCCGTAGTGATCGCGCAAGTCGATGAACAGTACGCCGCCGTGGTCGCGAATGGTGTTGACCCATCCGGAAAGCCGTACGGTCTGGCCAACGTTTTCTTTGCGAAGCTGTCCGCAGGTGTGTGTACGAAATTTATGCATAATCAGATTCCAGGTTTAATTAAAATTTTCATCAACTCCGGCAGTTCGACTTCACTCTGCGAACCGTCCGCCATATTTTTAACTACAAAGGTTCCTTTTTCGAGCTCAGTATCACCGCGAATAATTACGGTTTGTGCCCCCGCTTTATCGGCACGTCGCATTTGTATCTGAACTTTACGGGCAGAAAGTTCCATTTCGCAGGCGATACCACGATGACGAAGCATCTGTAACAAAAGCAGGTTTTCGTTCAACGCCGCTTCACCAAGTGATACGATGAAAACCGGCGGAGGCGGCAAAAACTGCTCAGCCGTAATGCCGGTAGCTCCAAGCGCCGCAATAACCCGTTCGACACCCATTGCAAAGCCGACGCCGTCGATCAAACGCCCGCCCACATCAATGCGATAGCGCCCGCCACCAGCCAGTGCATTTTGAGCACCGAGACCTCCGTGCACCACTTCCCAAACCGTATGAACGTAATAATCAAGACCGCGTACCAGCGAGGCATCGACTTCCACATTGATCTCAAGTTTTTTGAGTGTTTCGATAACGGTATTAAGATAAGCACGCGAACTATCGCTCATAAATTCAATGACCGGAGGAACCTCCGCGATGATTTTTTGCACCAGCGGATCTTTGGAGTCGAGCAGACGCAAAACATTGGTTTCGAAACGCTGTTGCGCCTCTTCCGGTAGTTCATGCAGACGCGGGCGAATGGCTTCGCGCAGTCCTTTAAGAACAGCATCCCGGTCTTCAGGTAGCCCAATCGTATTAAGGCGAATTTTAGCGCCTTCCAAACCCCATGCAGCGAGCAAGTGTACTTGTAATGCAATCACTTCAGCATCGGCAAGTGGATTGGGTGCGCCAACCGCTTCTAGACCAATCTGATGAAATTGACGTTTACGTCCAGCCTGCGGACGCTCGCAACGAAACATCGGCCCCATATAAAAAATACGGGCATTGGCGGTTTCCTCACCGCCGGAGGCGACATAACGAATAGTGCCAGCGGTTCCCTCAGGACGCAGGGCGAACTTGCGCCCGCCGCGATCTTCCAGAGTGTACATCTCTTTGGTCACCACGTCAGTGGTATCGCCCAGCGAATGGGTAAAAAGTTCAAGTTTCTCAAGAACTGGGGTGCGCACTTCTGAAAAACGATAACGCGCGAAAATTTCGCGCGCTCGTTTTTCGATCATCTGCCAAAGAGCAATGTCCGGAAAAGAAATATCAGACATGCCCTGAATGGGCTGGTGCGAGGAGGAAGCCATAGTTAGATGCCGGTGATCTGCTGTTTCATGATCTTGCCGGGCTTGAACTTGACGACACGTCGCTCAGGTATTACGACAACGTCTTCCGGCTTATTGGGATTACGACCGACACGGGCTTTGCGGATGTTAATTTCAAACACACCGAAATTACGAAATTCAACGGTTTCGCCCTTGTTGAGCGATTCGACAATATAGTCCAGAGACTTTTGAAGAATAGAGGCGACATCCTGCTGGATAAGGCCGGTCTCATCGGCGATTCGAACTACTAAATCTCTTTTTGTCATATTGCACCCCGCTCCATTCGAATTAACTTGGTTGTAACAGGTTACAACTCAAGATTGGACAACCATCTTAGTTCCACGCCGCGCAGGGTCAAGCCCTATCCTAAACGTTTTCGCTTACCGCGAGGCGATTCGGTGAAAAACCAGCGAAACAATCATTCCAATAAAGGTCAGTATGGCCAACGTTTTATTAAATGCGTAAAACGTATCAACCGGAGCAACGGTAAGTACCGGAGCTCCCACATCAAGCTGCGTGGCAGGTGCCGCTACAACTCGCACTACAACGCCACGCAGCGCCTCTTCCCCATGCGTCGTCATCCATGTGACATCTGTATTTTCTACCGTACAGTTATCAAAATCTTCACGGGCTTTCATGAGAACGGCTAGTTTTTTTTCTACCTCTGGGTCTTTACTCGCTTTGGCGGCATCAAAAGCCGTTTCGGCTTCAGTAACCTTTGCGTGGTATACATCATCATAAAGACTGGCAAGTACAACTTTACCCTTAACCTCATCGCCCGGCTGAACCGCAACATGCTTCACCACGCCGGGCACTTTAAACGATACGGCAATTTCCCGAGGATGTTTTTTAAGCACCTTCTCGGTGGGGAACCATGCATCCCGGATAGACCAAATACAGAGAAACGCACAAAAAACTGCGGCGACAATAAAATCCTTAGTTCCTTTAATATTGAATCTGCCCTTTGCCATGTCGGATTCCTTTCAGCAACAAATTAATAACTTTTTGCAAAAACTACGCGCCCTTTGCTCGGACTCCCGCTGACGATACATTTCCCTGCGCCATTGTGTTCGTAGTCAAAAGGAATGCACCGAATAGTCACAGACAATTCATCATTAATTTTTTGTTCCGTTTCCTTGGTACCATCCCAATGAGCGAAAGCCAATCCGCCGCGCCCCTCTTTAAAGAACGTCACAAACTCATCCCAACTGTCAATCTCACGCGTATTCGCAGTGCGGAATGCACAGGCTCGATCAAAAAGATTTTTCTGTATATCCGCAAGGACCTCCGCAACCGCAGTCACAAATTCAGTACGATTCTGTCCGTACTTTTCCTTTACGCTCTTATCGCGGCGTGCCACATATACGGCACCGTTCTCCATATCGCGCGGGCCAATTTCTACACGAAGAGGAATACCTTTCTTGACCCATTGCCACCCCTTCTCGCCCGCATTGATATCGCGACCGTCAACAATGACTTCAATCGAACGACCCGCATAATTCTGCGTGCGGAGCATGGCGGCCGTTTCATTGCAATATTGCATGATTTTTTCCCGTTCCTCCTCCTTGCGAACGATCGGCAAAACCACTATATGCGACGGAGCCAGACGTGGCGGCATAATCATGCCATCATCATCCGCATGCGTCATAATCATTCCGCCGATCAGACGTGTCGAAACGCCCCAAGATGTCGTCCAAGCAATCTCCTCCCGCCCTTCACGCGACTGGAACTTAATCCCAGAAGCCTTGGCGAAATTCTGGCCAAGAAAATGGCTAGTTCCTGCCTGCAAGGCTTTACAATCCTGCATTAATGCCTCGATGCAAAGTGTATTCACCGCACCGGGGAAGCGCTCGCCAGCGGTTTTTTCACCGATCAGCACGGGCATCGCCATATATTCTTCGGCAAACTGCTTATAGACGTTCAGCATTTTGACCGTTTCTTCCCACGCTTCTTCTTTTGTTTCGTGGACGGTATGGCCTTCCTGCCAGAGAAACTCAGTTGTGCGCAGAAACAGCCGCGTACGCATTTCCCAGCGAACCACGTTGGCCCACTGATTAATGAGAATTGGCAGGTCACGATAACTTTGAACCCATTTCGCATAGGTCGCACCGATGATTGTTTCGGACGTTGGGCGAACCACCAGCGGTTCTTCAAGCTCACCAGCCGGAATTAATTTACCATTCGGTCCAACTTCGAGACGGTGATGTGTCACCACGGCACATTCCTTGGCGAACCCTTCAACATGCTCCGCCTCTTTCTCCAAATAACTCAAAGGGATGAATAAAGGAAAATAGGCATTTACATGACCGGTTGCCTTGAAATAGCCATCCAGTGCCGTGCGGATATTTTCCCATAAGGCGTAGCCCCACGGCTTGATCACCATACAACCGCGCACATCACTGTTTTCCGCTAGCTCGGCGGAACGTACCACTTGCTGATACCACTCCGGATAATTTTCTTCCCGCGTTGGTGAAATTGCTGTCTTAGTCTGTTGTGCCATAAAGGATTCTCCTGAAAAATGAAGCGACACCCTACACGTGCATTCGATTAAATTCACGCAAAAACTGAGGTACCAATATTTGAAGCCGTTTCACGGCGCAACCATGACCGAATCGGAATGAGTGCATTGAATGAACGCACGGACGAGACGAGCTTCTTCGTAGGTGACGGCACCGTTAGCCGCTTCAACGACCGGCCCAAGCGTATCGGCATGCAGGCGAGCAAAAAGCTGTTCGATTTCGATCCGTTTAGCGGGATCAACGAATTGATCGATATCCAACGCTTCCCCCTCCCCGAGCAGTTTTTCAATATGCTGACTGATCGTGCCCGTCGACAGAATCCGATGGCTGGCAATCTGTTCGAGGCTCATGCCCTGCTTAGCGAGTGCGAGTGTTTCGCGAACGGTGTTTGCTTTAGGTTTTTTCCAAACATTGGAAACCGGAACCTGAAAAATGGAGCGGTCGGTCGTTTCCTCCGGATGCGCTTTTTGATAGGCAAGAATCACGGCAAGAAAAGGCTTCCCAAAGCGTTCCATCTTATTGATTCCAACCCCTGAGATCATTCGCAATTCATCGGCATTCACAGGAAAGTAGCGCGCCATTTCATGGAGGGTTTGGTCGGAAAAAACAACGAACGGCGGAACGCCCGATTCCTGCGCAATCCGCTTGCGGGTCGTGCGCAATTCAGCAAAAAGACCTTCCGAGAAATTTCTCGTTAAAGCCGCAGCCTGTCTACCTTGCATCTCTTTCTTGCGCAAAACCCGGAAAGGCCTTTCGCTACGAAGAACCGCCCGCCCCTTTTCGGTAAGCTGGAAAACGGGATATTGATCGTCGGACGGACGAATACATTCCTGCCCGGCCAGATCGTCGATAATCCGCCGCCAATGACGCTTGTCTTGGTCGCGACCTATCCCATAGGTTTTTAACTTCTCATGCCCGAACTGCCGGATGCGTTGCGTGTCGGCACCAACCACAATGTCGGCGATATGAACCGCTCCGAATTTCTGTCCGGAGCGGACAATCGCGGATAAAACTTTCTGCGCATCGACGGATGCATCGATGCGCTCGACCTCGCCAGTGCACACATCACAGGTTTCACAATCGTCTTTGGGATATTTTTCGCCGAAGTAGCCGAGAATACTTTTGCGTCGGCAAGCGTTAGTCTGGGCAATCTGCACCATTTTATTGAGCTGATGAATCGCTATTTTCTGTTCAACAACCGACGCCATCTGGTCGATGAAGTAACGGATCTTCGAGGTGTCGCCTGGTGAAAAATAGAGACAACAATACGCAGGTTCACCATCGCGCCCAGCGCGACCAGTTTCCTGATAGTAGCTCTCAACATTTTTTGGGAGATCGCCGTGCAGGACGAAACGAACGTTGGATTTATCGATCCCCATTCCGAACGCGATGGTGGCAACGATCACATGGACTTCGTCGCGATTAAACTGCTCCTGATGGTTCTTGCGGTCTTTATCGGAAAGTCCCGCGTGATACGGCAACGCGCGGATCCCCTGCGCTCTCAGAAAGTCAGCCGTGGACTCGACGCTCTTGCGCGTGGCACGATAAATAATTCCGGAGTCTTCCGGACGCTCGCGCAGAAACCGCAGGATCTGCATATCGAGATTTTCTTTGGGCTCAACCTGATAAAAAAGATTCGGCCGATCGAACGAGGCGCGGACAAGATGAGGGTTGCGCAGCCCCAACTTTCCGATGATGTCGTCCTGCACCTGATGAGTCGCCGTGGCAGTAAAGGCCGCCACCGCCGCCTTCGGAAACAGTTCAATGATGCGGGAGAGGGAAAGATAATCTGGGCGAAAATCATGCCCCCACTCAGAAATACAATGCGCTTCATCGATGGCGAAAAAAGAGATCTCCAGCTTTTGAAGGACTGCGATAAACTCCGGCATGGCGAAACGTTCGGGCGAAACGTAGAGCAGATCAAGCTGACGGTTTTCCAATGCTTGGAAAACGCGGGAGCGTTCCTTGCCCGTCAACGAACTATTCAGCAACTCGGCTTTCAGTCCAGTCGATTGAGCGGCGTCCACCTGATCTTTCATCAATGAAATCAGTGGGCTGACAACAAGGCAAAGCCCATTCAGCATATAGGCGGGGAGTTGATAACAAAGCGACTTACCTCCGCCCGTTGGCATCACAGCAAATACATCGCGACGTTCCAGTAGTGCAGAAACAAGGGCTTCCTGATTCGGGCGAAACCGATCAAAACCGAAAATCCGCTTCAGCTCAACATGCGCTTGCGCCATCATTCCCAAACCACCTTTACCTTGGGATACGTTGGAATGATCCGGTCTTTGGTCAAAATCGTCATCCCGTGTTTTTGCGCTGTGGCAATAATGATCCGGTCGAACGGATCGCGGTGGATCGGCGGGAGCTGCGCCGAGTTCCATGCAATCGTAGAGTCCACTGGAATTTCTGTCAGGCCGTGGTGGCTCACCGCTCGTTTATACAACGCAAACGGGTCGTCGCCCCAATTCAGTTTCCCGCATTTTACAAGCAAACTGATTTCAAGAGATGTAATGGCTGACACATGCAATCCGGTCGCATGAAAGCGAATCGCTGACTTTGCTTTTTCTGGGAGTTGAGACAAATCGGTCGCCAGCCAGATCAGGGCATGCGTATCGAGCAAAAGCATTAGCGATACTCCTCTGGCCAAAGATCTTCGGTTGATTCCAGCGGGTCGCAAAGATAGACGGCCGATCCTTTCAACACCGGATCCTGTTTCAATGGATCAAATTCTTTTGGGGTCTCTTGATGCACCACGATATCGACCACCGGCTTATTATTCCGACAAATGGTGTATGGTACTCCGGTTTCCTGAACCTGATTGATCAGTTCGGATAGATGCGTTTTGGCTTCGTAAATATTGACTCTCTTTTCCATTCCCAACCTCCATCCAAAGAATAGTTGGTCAAGTTGGTCAAGTCAACGGCCTTCTACTCCCCGTCTTGTCTTCTGTAGGCGGTGGGGCCAAGTTAATAGTCTATCCCGCAATCAAGCCCTTCTCAAAATTTTCTTTGAGCAGAGCAATACGCTTCATAATCAGCTCACCGATCAACCCGTAGGCCTCGCGTCCTTCGCCCAGCCCGCGGATTTCTTCCTGCGTGATCAGGTTTCCGAAGATCAACGAGACTGGATTGGGCTTCCATCCATCGCTGTGCTTAGACCAAGCCTCGTAAGAGCCGTGGATATAAACAGGCACCACCGGAGCATTGCCCTTGGCAACCAAAAAACCGATTCCCGGCTTCGGCGGCTGAAGGGTTCCGTCAACCGAACGGGTTCCTTCAGGGAACAGCGCCACAGAAGCTCCATTCTTTAACAGCGCAATGGCCGTTTTCATTGCCTTTATATCGCCCTTGTCGCGATCCAGAGGAATCACGCCGACCTTATGTAAAAACCAGTTCATGAACCCTTTTTTAAATAGCGTATCACGAGCCATGAAATGAGTCATTCGCGTCCGGTAGGTGCAGGCGCCAACCGCCGGAGGATCGATGTAGCTGGCGTGGTTCGAGGCGATAATCACTCCGCCGGTTTTAGGTACATTCTGCAGTCCGTAGAATTTAATCCGGTTCTTGAGCCGCAGGCAGATCAGAAAAAAATTACAGGTAATGCTGTACCAGATCGGGTTAATCATCTTATCGCTACGTGGCTTTTCGAGCTCTGCGATACGATCCATCAGAATCCGGGCCACCTCGTCAACCTGATGGCCCGACGTATCAATAACATAAGCCCCGGTAGCTATTTTCAATGGAGCCGTCTTACGCGAAGAATCCTTTTCATCTCGGCGTTGAAGAGACTCCAGCACCTCTTGAGCTTTTTCAGTTTCACCCGCGGCAATCAGTTCTGCGTGACGACGTTGTGCTCGTTCTTCCGGATTGGCATCCAGATAAAATTTATATGGAGTTTTTGGAAATACCACAGAACTAATGTCACGGCCTTCCATCGCCAGCGATCCCAGTTTTTTCAACTTACGCAAATGGCTCACCACAAAAGTACGCACGGCTGGCATCGCTGCAATATCTGAAACCGCTTCACGGACTTCCTTGCCGCGCAGCGCCTCGCCCGGCTCAACCCCATCAATCGTAAAAACGACGGCTCGATCACGAACTTCAAATACCCATTTTGATTTCAACAGAACCGGCAGAACCAGCAATGAATTCTTCGTATTCACACCTTCTCGGATCATCTTCCAGGTCACGCCGCGATAAAACGAACCGGAATCCACATAAATACAATTCAATCTCTTCGCTACTTCGCGCGCAACGGTGGACTTCCCCGAAGCCGCCGGCCCGTCAATTGCTATAACTCGTTGTTTACTCATGCAACCTTTCCACCCAACTGTTCTAAATGATTCCAAAAATCCGGATAAGACGTCGCCACACATTCGACCTGCTCCAGTTTAACCGGAGCATTAGCAAAGGTTGCCAGCATAGCCATTGACATCGTAATGCGATGATCTCCGTGCGACGACAGCGGCTCCGCCGGTGCATGAAGTTTTGCCGGGCCGTGCACCGTCATACCGTCCGTGTGTTCTTCTACTTGAACGCCGAACGCCCTCAAATGTCCCGCCGTTACGGCGATACGGTCGGACTCCTTCACGCGCAGTTCCGCCGCATCGCGAATTACCGTAGTGCCTTTAGCCAACGCGCCAGTCACCGCCAGCATCGGCAGTTCATCGATCAAATTCGGAATTTCATCCCCGCCAATTTCCGTACCGTGCAACAAGGCGCCGCGCACAAACACTGTGCCGACCGGATCACCCTGCTCTTCCGCAAATTCAACTTCAATCAGCGCGCCCATTCGCTTGAGCACGTTCAATAAAGCCGTGCGCCGCGGATTCAACCCCACTCCACGTACAATCAATTCCGCTCCCGGACGTGCCGCAACCGCCGCGATCCAAAAAGCCGCACTGGAAAAATCGCCCGGCACCGTTAATTTACGAGCTGCAATCTGCGGACCCTTCGAACCAAACCCGTTTAGACTGATCTCCAGTCCGTCGACGTGCAGAGGGATTCCCAATGCCTGGAAAAGTTTTTCTGTATGATCACGAGTCGGACGAGACTCAACCACCGTTGTTTTACCTTCAGCAAAAAGACCAGCCAACAGAATGCAAGATTTAACCTGCGCCGAGGCCATCGGCAGTTCATAACGGATTCCATGCAGCGGTGTACCGTTAATCGTCATGGGCAAAGTTCCCTTCTCGCCCGTCAGCTCAATCTGTGCACCCATCAGCTCTAGCGGTGTTCTAATACGCCCCATCGGGCGGCGCGAAAGCGATGCATCACCGGTCATAGTCACCTTCATTGACTGCCCAGCCAGCAATCCAGCCAGCAAACGAGTGCCGGTGCCCGAATTACCCATATCCAGCGGATTGGCAGGCTCTTTGAATTTTCCACCTGTGCCCGTAATCTTAAGTACATCGCCGTCAAATCGAGCCGAGGCACCCAGCGAACACATGGCACTGAGAGTACTCATGGCATCTTCACCGCGTAAAAAGCCGTGCACTTCCGATGTGCCCTTCGCCAGCGCCGCCAGCATCGCAATGCGCTGCGAAACGCTCTTATCACCAGGGACACGTAATTCGCCACCAAATTTTGAAACAGGATAAACCGTTTTCGAATGCATCAGCGGAGTATCTCCTTGCGTTTGTCACGAGCGGCGGCAAACCAGTTAGACAGCTTTTCACCGTCACCGGATTCAACTAATACCGCCAGCTCATTCAGATTTTCACAGAAATTTTTAAGTGCCACTTTAAGTGCAGGTGCATTGGTGCGGACAATATCGCTCCAAACCTGAGGCGACCCTTCGGCAATACGAGTGGTATCGCGAAATCCGCTCCCGCAAAATAAACCATTGTCACCCGCCGAAAGCACCAACGCCGCCGCGACGACGTGCGGCAAATGACTCGTCGCCGCTAAAATATAATCATGTGTTTTCGCTTCCATCACCGTCACCAGTGACCCCGCGCTTTTCCAAAGATTGGAAACTTCTGCAACGGAACCTTCATCCGCCAGCGCAGGAGGTGTAACCACCGTCATCGCGCCGTCATACAAATCAGCATTCCCCGCCTCAATACCCTGTTGTTCTGAGCCGCAAATCGGGTGCGAACCGATAAATTCAACGCCGGTTCCGGCCAGTGTCTCGGCCATCAATCCATTCAGACAGGCCTTGGTACTGCCGACATCGGTAACAACAGCTCCTTTTTTCAACCCTGCACGACAGTCTTTCGCCAGTTCAGGAATTGTTAAAACTGGAACACATAGAACAACTATATCTGCACCGCGCACCGCGGCAACCGGATCATCAAAGACGGCATCGGCCACACCACGCTCCAATGCCATCCTGCGAGTTTCTTCGCGACGCGCATAGGCGTGAATACGCACCGGCACCCCGCGCTTCTTCAGCGCAAGACCCAGCGACGACCCCATCAATCCCGCTCCTAGTATCGCAATCGTTTTCATCGGCAGACTTTCCATAATTTGGAAGTGACACACATCAGGTTTGAATGAAACTAAGCTTCTCTCCGTCCATACCGACAGCGACGGGTTTATCGCTAACCACTT
>CAZTEK010000008.1:0-25741 GCA_964612095.1 uncultured Verrucomicrobiota bacterium | reverse complement strand
CAAAGTACCCCATGGTATCCAGCCGTTGACTTTTTGTTTCAGTAAGTCTCTGACTGTACGCAACCTATAACAATTTCATGCTCTTGTCAAGGGATTTGAAAAAGCATGAAAAACCCTGCTTTTCAACGGGCGGAAGCCACACTTTTGCCACACTTTTTCAGGACGTTTCAGAAATAAATATCGGGTCATACAGTTGCACTATTACTCCGCCTTGAAGCTTCCAATGGAATTAATTTTCCGGTCAACTGTATTGTCTTTAACGCGGCGATCCGTTTCATGTCCGAACAGGTTGCAGAGCATCCTGATGAAGAAATCGTTCTCGCACACCCGGAGGAAGTCAGGGGACATATCGAAATATAGGGCTGGTATGAAAGAATCTCAGAACATTGAATTCAAAGAATCCTGGCGGGACGAGTATTTGAAGTGATTTGCGGCTTCGCCAATGCCGAGGGCGGGGTGCTGGTTATTGGCCGGAACGATAAGGGGGTGGCTGTTGGAGCAACCGGTGTGTCTAAGCTGATGGAGGATCTGCCCAACAAAATCAGGGATGTGCTGGGGGTGATAGCGGATGTTCGTTTGGTTCGGGAATCGGGGAAGGATTTGGTGGAAGTCCGCGTTGATCCTTATCCGAGTCCGGTCAGTTACAAAGGTGAATATCACTATCGCAGCGGCAGCACGAAGCAGGAGCTGAAGGGCGCGGCACTCGATCGTTTCCTGCTTCGCAAGTACGGCCGCACATGGGATGAGGCCCCCATTCCGAATGTTTCGATACGCGACCTCTCCAAACCCGCGATTGCGCTGTTTAAGAAACTGGCCCGGCAAAGCCAGCGAATGGAACCGGGCTTTTTGCGTGAACCGGCTGCCGCGCTGATCGAAAAGCTCAATTTGACTGAAGGCAACTATCTAAGACGCGCGGCACTGCTGCTGTTTCATTCCGAGCCCGACCGTTTCTTTACCGGAGCATTCGTAAAGATCGGCTACTTCCGCGGCGAGGTGGACTTGATTTATCATGACGAAATTCATGGCGACCTGTTCACCCAGACACAGAAGGTCATGGAGTTGCTGCTTACAAAATACCTCAAGGCCGCCATCAGCTATCAGGGCATTCAGCGCATTGAATCTTATCCGGTTCCGAGGGAAGCTCTGCGCGAGGCGATCTTGAATGCGCTGATTCATCGCGACTACTCCAATACCGCACCCATCCAGATCCGCGTGTATGACAACCGGCTTTGCATCTGGAACCCGGGTGTGCTGCCGGAAAGCTGGACGGTCAAAAAGCTTTTCTCACAACACTCTTCGTGCCCTTACAATCCGTTGGTGGCCAGTGCCTTCTTTCGCGCGGGTGAAATTGAAGTCTGGGGGCGTGGCGTGCAACGCATTATGGACGCCTGCAAGGAAGCGGGCACGCCCAGTCCGACCGTGACGTATGATCCCTCCGATCTGTGGTTTGAGTTTCCCTATTCGCCGGAATATCTGAAGATATTATCGGGCATGGGCGAGGCCGCCGAAAAGCAGACAACAGAAACTTCTGTGAAAACTAGGGAGAAAACTAGGGAGAAAACTAGGGAGAAAATTTTAGCCATGGTTTGTGCTTCGGAAAAAATATCTACCGGCGAAATGGCCGTTGAACTCGGAATCACACACAAAGGCGTCGAGTGGCATATTCGAAAGTTGAAGACGGAAGGAATTCTCCGTCGCATTGGTCCCGACAAAGGCGGGCGCTGGGAGGTTTTGAAATAGCCGGCTGCAGAAATACCGGCTTAGTCCGCAGATCAGCTTGTGAATAGCCATCCATCCTTGTCCGTTTCCATCCGTTTTTAGATACTGCAAGATCGGGAAAGAAGCGAACCCTTGGTGGGCGAAGGAATCCGCATCCTGAAGGCATCAGCAGGAATCCTAAATCATAATTTTATAAGGACAGAGCCTTTCGGGGTCATTTATTATTCCGAGGTATGAGGGGGAAATTAAGGTGCCTGGATCACAATATATACAAAATAGCTTGGCAAATGCAGTATGGAGGTGCATGGTATCAAAAGGTTGTTTTCCGGGGAATGGGTAGGGTATGCCGTTGGAAAATCTAATAGTATCAATTAAAGGATTGGGATTTATTAAGCGGAACAGGTTGCTCTGTTTTTTCTGTTTGCTTGCGAGTTGCGTGCTTTTCCAAGCAGATATTTCCAGTGTCTTTGGGGACGACATAACTGATCAGAAAGAATTGCGACAATTAATCCTTAGAAATCGCCCGCTGCCGTTGAGGGAATTGAATATCCAAACCGTATTAAAGGTGTCGGATTTCGGTGCAATCCCGAATGATGGTCTTAATGATTACTATGCGATTATTGCGGCCCTGGATGCCGCGCGAAAAGCAGCGGGCCCCGTTCAAATTACATTCGACCCGGGCGTGTATCATTTTGCGTCGGATGCGGAAAAACTGACGAAAAAAGACGGGGCATTGCCGCTGTTCGGACTGAAAGACCTGATGATTGAGGGCAACGGGGCAGAAATCATCATCAATCGCTCTCACATGTGTTTTGTCTTTGCTCAGGACTGTACCAATATCATCGTCCGGAATTTCACCGTCGATTATGACCCGCTACCGTTTACGCAGGGAACCGTTGTCAGGCTGGATCAGTCCAGCGCCTCTTTTACATTGGAACTGGATGAAGGATTTCCGGATCCAACGTTGCCGCCTTTCTCGACGCCGGGGTTTGCTTCATTCGGTATGGCAAAAGATCCCTCCGGGTCGGGCCGGATGAAAGCGGACTGTCCGGATCATTTTATGATTACCCGGCGCGTGAAGCTGGATGACCGGAAGGTGCAGCTGTATGTCCAGAACGCCGCGCAACTGAAACCACTTGAGAGGGGCGATCGGTTTGCAATCAATTGCCGGGCCGGATCCATTTGCAGCGCGTTTCAGACCGAAAATATTACAATGGAAAACGTAACGGCCTATGCCGTTCCAGATTGTTTCGCCGTGGGGGCGGAGTTGTCTCAGCTGAATCTGCTGGGGTGCAAGGCGAAGTTGAAAGAGGGGCGGCTGATCGTCTCCGGGGCGGACGGGATTCATGTGCAGGCCGCCCGGGTCGGGCCGTGGATTGAGGGATGCGAATTTGAGGGGCTCTCAGACGACTGCCTTAACCTGTATAATATTCCGAATTATGTTCTGGAGCAGACTGCGCCGGACCGGATGAAGCTAAGTTTTCAGGAGCGTGTCCGGCAGGGTGATCAGCTGTTGTTCTTTAATCCCCGCAAAGGCGAGGTGATAAAAATTGTCACCGCCGTGTCGGTCAATGCGGACGGCGTTACCCTGAGTGAGCCGGTTGAGGGATTAATGATTCGACCCGGAGACGGGGCCGCCTTGCAAATGCCAATCGGGTCGTATGCCGACAAAGGCTGGAAAGAGCTCGATCACATCTACAACCTGAATACCTGCGGGAATTATTTCGTTCTTCGGAACAATTACTTTCATGACGGGCGGCGTTTCGGTTTCTTCATCAAAGCGAGCAACGGGCTGATCGAGAACAACCGGATCGAGCGGCTTAGCGGCATAGCTCTTTCTGTCTTCAATATTCCGCATCATCCGGAAGGATTCTGGACGCGCAATGTGATCATTGACGGCAACCGGTTTGCCAACTGCGGCGACGAAAATTACACGCGGTCCATCGATATGCGGGGATATTACTGGCAATGGGAGGCGATTTCCTGGCCGTTTCACAGAAACATCTTTTTCACCAACAATCAGGTGGAGGGAACACAATGCCCTCTGTTCAAAATGACATCTGTCGGGCAGCTGCTCTTCAGCGGGAACACCTTCACAGTCGACGGTCGGTCGGTGCCGATGGAAGTGGCGATCAGCCAGGGTGTTGGTTGTTCCGAGATTCGGACTTCGGAGTAGAAAAATCATGTGGACGTATACGCTGAATCATTTTTCAAAGGACGAGATTGCCCTGAACGGCAACCGCTTCATGCTGGGTAACGGATACATGGGCGTTCGAGGGACGCTGGAGGAATCCGGTAAAGAAGAGTTTGCGGGCTGTCTGCTCAACGGGGTCTACGATCAGGCTCCGGGTAAATGGCGCGAGCCGGTGAACGCACCGAACGGGCTGTATACGGTCGTTGAAGACGCCGGTGATATTAAAGAACACCAACAAACGCTCGACATCCGTCGCGGCCTCCTTTCGCGCAAAACGAAGTATGAAAACGCCGAAGTGTCGGCCGAACGGTTTGTCTCGATGGACAACGTCCATCTCATTTGCCTTAAATACAGTGCTACGGTTCCGGTCAGAACCGCCATTGATTCCGAGGTCTGGGACATCAACGGTCCGCATTTCCAATGGTTGCCTGCCCTGAGCGATGTCGAAGGGGAAAAAACGGATGACGAAGTGATCGTCAGAACAAATGAACTGGGCATTACGATTGCCGTCAGCGTCCAAACGGAATGGACCGGAAATTATTCGTTCAACAAATACATCTCGATTTTTACCTCGCTGGACTGCGACGATCCGGTTGCGGTCGCACGTGAAAGCAGCCGGCAGGCCCGGGCCGCCGGCTACGAAAAACTGCAAGCAGCTCATGCTGAGCAGTGGGATAAAATCTGGCAGAGCTGCGACGTGCAGATCGATGGCGACGACGAGGCGCAGTTCGCACTGCGCTACAGCCTTTATCAGTTGCAACTGGCGGCCCCGCGTCACTCGGACCGGGTCTCCATTCCGGCCCGGGCCCTTTCCGGACAGGTTTATAAAGGCGCGGTCTTCTGGGACACCGAAATGTTTATGACGCCGGTTTTTTCGCTGACCGATCCGGCTGTGGCGCGCAATTTGATTTTATACCGTTTCCAAACCTTGGAAGGGGCACGGCGCAAGGCCGCCGAGTACGGTTTTCGCGGCGCGTATTATGCGTGGGAAAGTCAAGAGACTGGTGACGATGCCTGCACCCATTTCAATGTGACCGATGTGTTCACCGGCCGTCCGATGCGCACCTATTTCCGCGACAAACAGATTCACATCAGCGCGGACATTGTTTACGCCATCTGGAAATATTACGAGCAGACCGGCGACTTCTCCGTCTTTCTTGACGGGGCCGCCGAGGTCATTGTCGAGTGCGCCCGCTTCTTTTATTCCTATGCGGTTTACAAGCCGGAGCGGAAACGGTTCGAGCTGCACGATGTGACTGGGCCGGACGAATATCACGAACGCGTCAACAACAACGCCTACACCAACCGCATGGTCACCTTCGCGCTCGAAACCTGTTTCCAAACCTTGGAACTTTTGGAGCGGCAGGCTCCCGACTTTTTCCAAACCTTGGAAAAAAAGACCGGATTCCGTCTGGAGATTGGAAGCTGGCGTGAATTTCTTTCCAACCTTTGGAACCAGGCGCCGGATTCCGCCGGCATCATTCCGCAGTTCGACGGCTACAGGCAGCTGGAAGATGTTTCTCTGGAGGAAATTAAAAAGCGTGTGCTGCATCCGAACGAATATTTCGGCGGAGGCAACGGGCTGGCCGCCACGACGCAGATTCTCAAGCAGGCTGACGTGGTGCTGATGCTCAACCTGTTTCGAAATGAGTTTTCGAAAGAAACGGTGCGGGCAAACTGGGAATTTTATGAACCGCGCACCGAGCATGGATCCAGTCTGAGTGCCTGCGCCTACGCCATGGTGGCGGCCTATATCGGCAAGCCGGACTGGGCATACAACTATTTCCTGAAAACCGCCACGGTCGATTTGACCGGCAAGTCCAAGCAGTTTGTCGGTGATCTCTATATCGGCGGAACCCATCCGGCGGCCAACGGCGGTGCGTGGATGTCTGCGGTGTTTGGGTTTGCGGGACTGCAAGCGGGTGCGGACGGGATCACGGTGAACCCGAATCTTCCGTCGCACTGGAACGGGATGAAGTTTTCCGTCGTGTGGCGCGGGAACCGGTATTTGATTGATGTGAATAGAGAGAAGGCAACGGTGACGCTGTGCGAAGGAGCGTTGGATGTTTAAGGCGGTGATTTTTGATTTAGACGGCGTGATTCTAAGCACGGATGACTTTCATTACCGGGCGTGGAAGCGACTGGCTGATCGTGAAGGCATTTATTTTGACCGGGAGATCAATGAGCGCCTGCGCGGCGTGAGTCGCATGGAGAGTCTGGAGATTATTCTGGAGCGGGCGGAGCGAGACTATTCCTCCGAAGAAAAGTTGGAGATGGCGACGTTTAAGAACGATTTTTACCGCGAATCGCTCGATCAGCTGACCCCCGCAGATGTGTTTCCGGGCGTGTCCGAAGTGCTGGCGCTGCTGAAAGAGAAGGGCATCCGCTCCGCCATCGGTTCATCGAGTAAAAACGCCCGGTTCATTCTGGAGCGCACCGGCCTGCAGGAATCGTTTGATGCGGTGTCCGACGGAACCAACATTGAGAATAGCAAGCCCCATCCCGAAGTGTTTCTCAAGGCGGCGGAGATGCTGGGCGTTCCGCCTGAAACCTGCTTGGTGGTGGAGGATGCCGATGCGGGCATTGAATCGGCCAAGGCGGCCGGGATGTTCGCGCTGGGAATCGGGCCTGCGGCATGCCATGCGGCGGCAGATTATTCCGCAGAAAATCTGTCGGCAACTGATTGGAATATTCTGGGGGCAAAGTGAAGAAACCGAACATACTTTATATTCATTCGCATGATACCGGCCGGTTTATTCAGCCGTACGGATATGGCATTGATACGCCAAACCTGCAGCGGCTGGCAGAAGAGGGCGTGCTCTTCCGGAAAGCGTTTTGCGGAGCGCCGACCTGTTCGCCGAGCCGGGCGTGCCTGCTGACCGGTATGGCGGCACACAGCAACGGTATGCTTGGGCTGGCGCATCTGGGCTGGAAACTGAACGATTACCGGCAGCATTTGATCCATACGCTGCACGATGCCGGCTATACTTCCGCATTGAGCGGCATCCAGCACATTGCCTGCCCGCCGCTGAAGACGGTTGCAGATATCGGCTACCATGAAATCCTTCCAGTCAAAGGCAAGGGCGCGAAGGAAACAACCGACTGTGCGGTCGAGTATATTTCCCGTGCACACGATGTTCCGTTTTTCCTTTCTGTTGGATTTTTTGAGACCCACCGGGCGTTTCCGGAAACGGATGATCGCGACGATCCTCGGTATACGGCGGTTCCTCCGCCGATTCCTGATACGCCGGAGAACCGGGCGGATATGGCGGCGTTTAAAACGAGTGCACGGATTCTCGATGACAGTGTCAGGCGGATTCTAGCTGCGCTGGAACAGCAGGGGCTTGCGGACAATACGCTGGTGATTTGCACGACGGATCATGGACTGCCGATGCCGAATATGAAGTGTAGTCTGACGGATCATGGAACCGGTGTGTTTCTGATCCTGCGGGGCCCGGCCGGATTTTCCGGCGGCAAGGTGATGGATGCCATGGTTTCCCATCTGGATATTTTTCCGACAATTTGTGATCTGCTTGGCATTAAAAAGCCGCAACGGTTGCAGGGGAAATCGCTACTGCCGCTGGTGAATGGAGGAACCGATCAGCTGCACGACGAATTGTTTGCTGAGGTGACGTATCATGCGGCATATGAACCGAAGCGTTCGGTGCGCACGAAGCGCTGGAAATATATCCGGCGGTTTGACCGGACGTTTAAAAAAACAGTTCTGCCAAACTGTGATGACGGTCCGCCGAAGTCACTGTGGCTGGAGCAAACGGACTGGAAAGAAAACTGTCCGGACGAAGAACAGCTTTACGACCTGTTGCTGGATCCGCAGGAGAACAGCAATCTGGCCGGGATCCCGGAGCGGTCCGCTGTGCTCGAAGAGATGCGGGGCCGCTTAAAACGCTGGATGGAGCGCACCGATGATCCGCTGTTAAAAGGTGATGTGGAACTGCCGGATGAGGGGATGATGTGGCCTCAGGATGCCGAGACATTAACCGGAGCCGTGATCGGTCGGGACGGCAGTCCGCGTGTTGTGCCGAAAATCTAGACACAGACGAGAGTGAAATAATTTATGACTACAATTTGGACAGACAAGCAGGATCGCGAGCAGTTTTTGCGGGCTCGAAAGAGTTTTGAGCTGGAGGAGATTCGCGGATCGTACCGGGTGCGGTTGACCTGTTCCGGGCGCTATCACCTTTGGATAAACGGGATTTCGGTCGAGCGTGGACCCGCCCATTCCGGAAATGATGTGAAGCGGGTGGATGAGCCGGATGTGACCCGATATCTGGTTTCCGGCCGCAACCAGATTGCGGTTCAACTGATTCATTTTGATTATTTCACGGCGCAGGGATGGTGCGAAAAACCGGGGTTCGTGTGCTCATTGACCGGGCCGGGGCTGTTCGTTGAGTCGGATGCAAGCTGGAAGCTGTCACTTGATGCGGCCTATCAGCTGCCGTCGCACCGTCGCAACAAAATGTATGGTCCACAGGAAATTTATGACGCGCGGCTCGAAGAAAACTGGCTGACTGCTGATTTCGACGATTCCGGCTGGCCGCAGGCGGTTGAGGTGGAGTGCCCCTGGGGGCGGGAGATCCCGCGCGGCGTTCCCTTCCTGATGGAATACGACCTGCAACCGGTTTCAGTTTTTAAAGTCGCCGAAGTGCTCGATCAGGAGCATTTCCCGGAAATGTGGCATTATGAGTCTTACCGGAGTCTGGCGGTTACCCTGCTGCAGGATGTTCCCGAGGAGCCGATGCTGTCGTCCGTGAAGGGTGCTGAACTGCTGCTGACCGGGGAGAACGGTCCGATGACAATCGTGCAGCCGTTTGCCGACGATCCGGCGCAGGCCGAACGGCGTTGCGCGACCGTGATCTTTGATTTCGGCAAAGAAATTACCGGGTATACGCGCTTTGAGGTGGAAGGGAATGCCGGTGCAATGGTCGATGTGGTACATGGCGAGCTGATCACGGCGGGGCGGATTCAGGCCATGCGGCAGGGAACCCATTATGCCGACCGCTATATTCTGCGCGAAGGCCGGCAGCGGCATGAAATTTATGACTGGAAAGGATTTCGCTACATCCAGCTGACATTCCGCAATCTGACGCGTCCGCTGCAACTGCACGATTTACGAGTTTCCTTTTCGTCCTACCCGGTGTCGGAGGCAGGACGGTTCCAGTGTGCGGACAGTCTGCTCGAGCAGATCTGGCAGACCGGGGCCTACACGCAACAGCTTTGCATGCATGACCGGCTGATGGACTGCCCGTGGCGCGAGCAGGTTCAATGGCTGGGCGATGGTCGGATTCAGCTGGTGATTCTTCAAAACGCATTCGGCGCGGAGGATATCGGCCGCAAATTTGTTGAGGATTTTGCGCACAGTCAGCATCTGTCCGGCTTGATCCCGTCGCTTTCCAGTGCCGGCTCGCGCAGTCCGGTCAGGGATATCATTGATTATGCCCTGTGGTGGATTGTTGCGGTTCACGATGTGGTCGGGTTCGGCGCGGGCAAAGCGTTTGCCCGGGAAATGCTTCCGCACATTGAGCGGCTCCTCGGCTTTTTCCGGAACTATGTGAAAGACGACGGGTTGATCCACAACATTCCGGGCTGGGTATTTATCGACTGGGCGAATCTGTGCCGCGAAGGCTGTGTTGCCCCGTTGAATGGCATTTATTACATGGCTCTCCGGTGTGCGGCGCAACTGGGAGATCTGGCCGGAATGTCTGCGGTGGCGGAAACGTGCCGGCAGTCCATGACACGCATGGAACAGAATTTTCACCGTATGTTCTGGTCGGAGGAGCGCGGATTTTACCGGGATTGTGTGGCGGAGGATGGACTTTACAAGGACAGCTTCTCGCAACATACCCAGGCGATCGCGGTATTGTCCGGCCTGTCGCGGGCGGATGCCGGCGAATTGATGGCGCGAACGTTGTCCGATTCCGGGTTGGTCCAGACCTCCCCGTTTTTTTCGTTCTATCTGTTGGAAGCGCTGGCGCAGGCTGGAAGAGGCGAGCAGGCGGTTGCTTTTATTCGCGACCGTTGGGGCGCGATGATTCACAGCGGCGCAACAACGTTCTGGGAGGAATGGCAGGTGGGCGCGACGTATCGCGACGGCCTCTGGGCGGCCCGCCCGCGCAGCCTGTGCCATGCCTGGTCGGCGGCCCCGACGGCATGGCTGAGCCGGCACCTGCTGGGCATTTGTGCTGCGCATCTGGACGGGAGCATTTTGTTTGCTCCGAATGTTTGCGGGTTGCCGGAAGCGTCGGGATCGGTTCCAACACGGAAGGGAATAATCAATGTTTCGTGGAAGGTTTCCGGCGGGCGGTTTAGTGCTGAGCTGACTCTCCCGGAACCGGATTTAAATCTCATATTCTGCCCGCCGGCGGGATTTGAGGACTGTGCCGAGCTGACCGTCAACGGAATGCCGTATCCGTTTGTGATGGTTTCCAATGCAGAAAATGAAGAAGTCGCTGTATGAAAAAGAGTCAAATTGCCCGGGTGGTTACAGCGTGTTCCCTATTCTCCTGTGCGCACGGGTTTGCGGTTCAGGTGGAAAAGGCTCCGCCCAATATCATTTTAATTTTAACAGACGATCAGGGTTGGAGTCAGAATTCCGGACTGATGGATCCTTTGGTTCCGGCGGCGACCTCTGCTTACCTGTCGACGCCGAACATGAACCGGATTGCACAGCAGGGGATGCGCTTTACCAGTGGATATTCCCCGGCTCCGTTGTGTACACCGACCCGCCGCAGCATTCTTTGCGGAACCACCGCGCCGCGCAGCGGTACGGAGTTCAAGAGTGAAAGCGGTTGGATACCCCGTGAACACATCACGATTCCGAAGGCACTCAAGATGGCCAGCCCGGAGTATCGCTGTGCGCATTTCGGGAAATGGGGCGGAGCTCTAATGGCTTCAACTCCGGAGGAGTGCGGGTATGATGCCAGCAGCGGAGTGACCGATAATCCGGATGGCGGGATGCCCGAAACACTGGGTTATTCCGGTCATGACGAAGGCCCCGCTTTCTTTATCGATAACGAAGATCCGAAGCGGACGTTCTCGGTTACGGGCAGTGCCATCGATTTTATGCGTGAGCAGGTCGCGACAGGACATCCGTTTTATGTTCAGGCCAGTTATTATGCACCCCATCTTTCAGTTGTCTGCAAAGAAGCCACATTGGCAAAATATGTTGAAAAGGGTACTCCGGATAGAGGCTATTCCCCGGCATGGGCTGCCATGCTGGAAGATCTGGACTCTGGAATCGGTCAGTTGCTGGATGCGATCGACAAGCTTGGTGTGGCCGGCAACACCTATTTGTTTTTCATGTCTGATAACGGCGGACGCGGCGATATGCCTGGCGGTGACAAAGAGCGGTTGCCTCCGAATTATCCACTGACTGGAGCCAAGCAGGATTTGTTTGAAGGCGGAGTTCGGGTCCCTTTTATGGTTCGCGGTCCCGGCATTTCACCACAGACGGTTTGCCGGGTTCCGGTGGCGGGCTATGACTTGCTGCCGACCTTTTACGATCTGGCTGGCGGCCGCAGTACGCTGCCGGGATATGTTGATGGAGTCAGCATAATGCCGCTGCTGGCGAATCCTTCCAAAGGGGAGATCAAGCGCCCCAAGGGGGCTCTTTTTTTCCACCGTCCTCTGCGGCTGTATTCTGCGGTGAGGCAGGACGAGTATAAGCTGATGCTGCTTTGGAACAAACAGGGTGCGGTCCGGGGTCGTGAACTCTACCGGGTGAATGATGACCCGCGCGAAAAGGGACATGATATCGCCGCAGGAAATCCGGCCAAGGCCGACGAGCTTCAGAAATTGCTGATCGGTTATTTGAAGGAGGTGGGAGCCTATCATCCGCCGGCCGCCGTTCCGCAGAAAGACGTAACCGGCGCACAGGTGATTTATTTGAACGATTTTGATGGCGCGACCAATGGAAATCCCGGGCAGAGTGCGACGGTGAGCTTTGGGTTTCAGGCAACCGCAAACAAGGCTGCTCTGAACGGGGCCGGGCAACTGGTTGCAAGCGAATCCAACGCCGGCAGTGTTTTCCGCGTCCAGCTTGCCCCTCAACCACTGACCGGATCACCGATCCGGCTTACCGCTCAATTGAAGGCGCCGTCGGGCCGCCAGTGGATCGGGATCGGCTTCCAGGGAGAAGACGGAAACAAATTAAACGATGACTCGGCCAACGGCGGCCCGTGGCTTCAAGTTAACAGTTCGGCGCTGCGGATTCGGGGCGGTACCGGGGTGAAGGGGACCGATTTACAGATCAAAGAGACTCATGCCGCTGGTGGAGAGTTGACGCTCGGAATGACGTATTATCCGGATCAGACACTGGATGTTTTGCTGAACGGTGTGGTGGTGACTAACGGGCTTAAGCTCATTCATGAATTTGGAAGGGCAGTCGCCGCTCCGGTCATTCAGTATTTGCAAATGCAGTTTTTCCAATCAGCGAACGATGGATCCGGCTTTGACCGGGTGAGCGTTGAAACGATTCCGCAGAAACCGTAGTGGAGAAAGCCTCTATGAAACAGGACAGGCATTTTGTTTTGAGTATGGCAGGTTGTGCCACGGCGCTTCTTACGGGTGCTGCGGTGGTGCAGGCGGCGCGCCCTAATGTACTACTGATTATTACAGATGATCAGAACACAGATACGGTAGGATGCTACGGCGGAGCAGTGCAGACGCCGTATATCGACAGTCTGGCTCATAACGGGATTCGTTTTACCAATGCCAATGTGGTGCATTCGGTTTGCAGTCCTTCCCGCTATGCCATGCTGACCGGACGCTACTACGACAACAGTCGTGATCCGGATTTTATTGAGCGCTATCCGGACGGAGTCGCCTCGTGCATTGACAATGACCTGACTGTCGAGCGTAGCGGAAGTCTGGCCGGCATGAATCTGGCCTCCGTCCTGCACGCCAGCGGGTATTACACCGCCTATATCGGGAAATACCATCTGACAGATCACCAATTGTTGAAGCTCCCGAACCGGTGGGAGGAATTCGGACTGCAGAGATATCCCAAGGATGCCGATCCGCGCAACGATGCTTCGGTGAATGAAAAAATGAAAGCCAATCATGCGTGGTGGTGCAAGCGGATGAAGGAGCTCGATTACGATTATGCCGATGCGATTTATGCCGCCAATGTGAGAGAGCTTTTTAATGATTTTCTGGACGTCCACAATGTCGAATGGACGACGGACGCGGCCGTTCGCTTTCTCCGGCAGCGGAAAGATCAGGAACAACCATTTTTTCTGACGCTGGCGACGACCTATCCGCACGGGCCTCTTCCGGAAATTAAGAAAAACGGAAAATACGTTTACTCACTCGATGCCGATGTTCAGCTGACCGGAGAGGGACATGTGGCCGATCGCGATTTGAGCAAAGTGCTTGCCGGGGAAACCCGCGCGAGCTGCAAGCGTCTGGAAGGCCAACCGGGCATGAGCGCCAAGGCACCCACCGCCAAATGGTGGGATGCCGCAGTCGGCTCAGTGCTGAATACGCTCAGGGAGACCGGCGCTTATGAAAATACACTCGTCATCTATATCTCCGACCATGGCTTGAACAATATCGGGAAAACAACGCTTTATGAAAACGGCATTCATGTTCCGCTGCTGATGCAATGGCCGGCCCGCATAGCGGCCGGATCGGCGTATGAGCATGTAGTGGGCAGTACCGATCTGGTTCCGACAATTTTTGAGGCATGCGGCATACCAAAGCCTGAACGATATCAGATGGATGGTAGAAGCCTAATGCCGGTTCTGAACGGTTCGAAGGATCTGATTCGTGATTCTCTGTTTATCGAAATGGGATATGCGCACGGAATCAAGACGGATGATTGGAAATATATTGCCGTGCGCTATCCTGAAACGGTCGAGCTTCAAATTAAGAACGGGGTTAAAGATCCGAAGTGGACTCATCCCGGGTGGAAAGTCCCCGATCAACCGTATCTGATAGGGCATTACCAGCTGGCAAAATGGGCCGCCAGCTCCAATCCGCATTATTTTGCCCGCAACCAGCTCTTCAATCTGAACGCCGATTCGGAAGAGAAGACCAATCTGTTTGCCTCAATGCCGGAAAAGTCTCAACAAATGAAGCAACTGTTAAGACAGGCCATACAGATCCATGTGCCACAGCGGCCTTTCGGAGAGTTTAATCCGAATGGGAATGCCGATGTCTTTCAGGAAGCGGCCTCCGCCGTATGGCTGCCGGTTCCCGGTCCCCGAGAATAACGTTTTGCATGTAAGAGGAGTGACAATGAAAAATATGAAAAATAAAATCCATACCTGTGCCGCCGCCATATTGGCCGGATCTGCCGCGTGTTCTGCAGGCAGCGACTCTTCTCCGCGTCCCAATCTGTTGATTGTCATGTGTGATGACATGCGCATCGGCATGATGAGCAGCGCGGGACATCCGTACATTAAGACTCCGAATCTCGACCGGTTTTCGCGGGAAGGCGTCCGGTTCAACAACGCCTACGCGCTGAGCCCCATCTGCGGCCCGTCGCGGGCATCCATTTTTACGGGACAGTACTCCTCCATGCATATGCGGCGCGACAACCTCTTCTATCCGGAAACCTATGAATATTACCTCCCTCAATATTTCAAAGATGCCGGTTATAAGACGGCGCTGATCGGGAAGTATTATGAAGGTGGGCCGTTCGGGGCGACGGCACGCAAAGCGTATGACCGCTGGTTCACCTGGAAGGGCAATGTCGAACCGGCGCCGACAGGCAAGAAGGCCGTGGCGGAATGGGAGCGCGGCCTTTATGTTGATGCACAGTATGAGGAGGGGAGTCAAAAAAAGCAGATCAAGGGGCACATGACCGATATCCTGTTTGATGAGGCCTCTCGCTTTGTGACCGAGCAGAAGGACCGCCCGTTCTGCGTTTTTCTCAGCCCGTTTGCGCCGCATATGCCCTACATCATGACGGAACGCAATAAGGGCCGTTATAAAGGAATGGGGTTGCCTCCCAGAGAAAATCAGGAAGTAGATCAGGGCTATTTTAAAGATCCCGGGCATCGGAAAATGCTTCCCGAATGGTATGAGCAGTACTGTGAAATGATCGCCGACGTTGATGACGGGATGGGGCAGTTGCTGGGAGCACTTGAAAAGAACGGTCAGCTCGACAACACGTTGATTATTCTGACCAGCGATAATGGGCTGATGTTTGCCGAACATGGCTTTGCCTGGAAGCGGCATCCGTGGGAAGAATCAGCAAAAGTTCCCTTTTATGTCCGCTATCCCCGTCTCGCAAAACCGGGCACGCAGAGCGATGCATTGGTCTGTCTGGCAGACATCTTTTTCACCTGCGCAGAAGTCGGCGGAGTTAAACTGCCGGAAATCCCGGGCCAGGCGGGCCGCTCGATCGTGCCCGTGCTGACCGGCACTCAGGCGCAAGTCCGCGATCAGTTGCTGCTGATGGAGTACGAGCAGCTGTACAAACTCAACGATCATTTGCCGACAGTCATGCAATGGGCGGGGCTGGTGCGCGCCGACGGCTGGAAGCTGGCGCGCTATAATGTGCCGCCTGAGCAGCGTCCCGAAACAGATATGAACCTGATGTTCCGGCTCTCAAACGATAAATTCGAAAAGAATAATCTGGCGGAAAATCCTGAGTGTCTGCCGGTATTCCGTGAAATGAAAACGCAACTGGAGACTCGGTTAAAAGAGGTTAACGCGACTTTGTTTTCCGGTCCGGATGCGGTAAAATAATATCAGGGTGGGGGGGGTAACCATGTGCAGAGCCATAAGATTATTATCTTTGGTGCTTATACTGAGCGGGGGGGGGCTTGCGGCAGCTGAAATATGGAATGTGACCATTCCGGAAGTGACTCATGCTGTCTATCTGCAGAATACAACCAACTGCACGGCGGATATGGCCGCCGTGATTGCTGCGGCCAAGGCACGACTGGCTGGAACGCAGGATACGCTCATTCTTCAGTTTCCGGCCGGAACATATAATTTCAACGATGACGCGACCGGTGTTTATATCAGCGCTGTAACCAACGGGAGTCTTATTGTTCGGGGTGCCGGTACGAACTCAACGGTTCTCTGCTTCAACGCCATTTCGCGAGTAGGCTTTTGGGTGAATACATCTGACCGCGTTACCGTAGAGAATCTTCACCTGACACGTCCCGGATACTATGCCTCCCAGTTTGATGTGGTCAGTGTGGATGCCAATGGGGCGTACCTGCAGATCCATGCAGGGTTTCCCGCGCCGGAAGAACTGAAATATAACGGCGAATGGAATGGCCAGGAAGTCACCCTGCTTCCGTTCCGGTATGTCGACGGCGACCCGCAACAGGATCCTTGCGATAATAAAACTCTTTTATATCAGATTGACGGAGATCCCTCGGTTTTCCCGTTTACGGATATGGGCAACGGCTTGTGGTATGCGAAATTTAAGTTAATCGGGCTGCCCGGCTGGGGCGCCGGCGATATGGTGGCCTTGAAAATGCGAACCGGGCAGAATACCTTGCGCTTCGCCGACAGTGATGATTGCATCGCCCGGGATCTGCTCATCACGCGTTCTTGCGGCAATCCGATTCGCACCTTCCGCGAAACCAACCGGCTGCTGGTGGAGCGGGTTCACGTTGCCCGACCCATCGGCGGCGTTGGCGGGCGCACTCCGTTTTTTGCCGGGTCGGATGGCGGTATTCAGCTGGTATCCGGCCCTGAGGGACCAACCGTTCGTAACTGCAGGGTTGATAGTACGGCTGACGATGCGATCGCCGTTTTTTCCAACACGACGAATCTCACTAAAAATGTCGTGCTCGAAGGAAATACGATCTACGACGGGCAGGCACGCGGCATTAATATTTGTCCAAGTCGGAATGTGACCATCCGGAGCAATACGTTCTATCGCGGCGACTGGTACTCGATCGCAATTTGTCAGGAGAATGCCGCGACCAATATGCTTGGCGGCGTGACGGATTGCGATATTTACGGGAACATTTTCGTCGACTGTCTGGTGGATCCTGTCATCGGATTGGATGCGGTACAGAATACCCCTATAGTGCCGCACAATAACATCAATATCCATCACAACACCTTTATCGGTGCGACGAAAAATAACAACTTGGTCTATGTGAATGCGGCCGATACGGTGGATATCTCCAGCAATACCGTCGTATCGTTTAATCCCGAAGATGATATGAACAGCGCTCAGACCGGCGACGCACTGGTTTTTGTTAAAGATGGCCTGAACGTGACCGGAACGGGGAATGTTTCTCAGCAATCGGCTTACCGTGCTCCATGGGAAAAAGCCCGCACCTATGACAATGTGAATGTCGAGTGGTCTGGACTTCTTCCGCCGCCGTCTCTGGCAACTCTGATTTACTCCAATAACTTCAGCGGGGCGGAATTTAAGGCAGCCGGTATTCCCGCCGGATACTATAACCTTTCGACCAATTCGGCCAGCGGGGTTCTTGAAGCGACGAACAGTGGTAGTGTTACTCCGTCGTTCCGGGTTGCTCTCACCAATCTTAATTTGAACACCCTTACCGCAATCAAAGTGTCGGCAGATGTAAAAATGCCTACGACTACCAATGGAACGATCTATCTAGGGTTCGGTAATGAATCAAACGATTATAATATGGCCTCCGCCGGCGACGGGATGATTGCATTCCCAGCTGTTAATCGTAAAACATTGGTTTATGGCGGAGCGGGTGGGTCTAATCTGGCGGCTACGTCTGCCAATAATGTTTATCCCACGAACAGTACCTTTAAGGCGGCGTTTACTTATTACACAAATAATACGGTCGATGTCGCTGTGAACGGAATCAACCTTTATACCAACCTTGCGGTGACGTCTACCGTAGGCAATAATCTGGACTATGTTTTCCTGAATTTGCGCCAGCAAAACACGGAGGCAGCTGGCGGCGCTACATTTGATAATCTGGTCATCACGACGTTTCCTGTCTCGACGGGTGTCTACACGCTGACAGTCAACAGCGGCTCCGGCTCTGGTTCGTATACCAACGGACATGTGCAGGCGATTGTCGCCAGCAATCTGTTCGCTAAGACCTTTGCGGCTTGGACCGGCGATACGCAGTATTTGGGCAGCGCGGCCTCCGTCGCGACCAACACGGTCATCATGTCGACCAATCCGGTCACTCTGACCGCGACATACGTGGACACCACGTACGCCCTGACGGTTATCAACGGTAGCGGTACCGGTCCGTACACCAACGGACAGGTGGTGGGGATTGGGGCGAATGCCCCGGCAGTCGGGTATGCCTTTGATAAGTGGACCGGCGACACCCAGTATGTGGCCAGCGTCAGCTCGTCGAACACCACAGTGACGATGCCGGCACAGGCCATTGCCGTGACCGCGACCTACATCGCCACCGAGCAGTACACTACCAACGGCACGCCGTACTCGTGGCTGGATCAGTACGGACTCACCAATCATGTCGCAGATGACCTTCTTGACCAGGATTTGGACGGACTGAAAACCTGGCAGGAGTATATTGCCGGGACCGTTCCGACCAATGCGGCCTCTTGTCTTAAGGTGGCACAGAGCACCCGTAACGTAGTCACCTGGAGCCCGGTAACCGGTCGGGTCTATTCAGTCTGCTGGTCGACGAATCTGGTGAAGGGATTCACCATTCTCCCCGGCGCCAGCAACATCGTGCATCCGCAGGGCAGTTACACCAACACGACGCCTGATGCCAAAGTGAACCATTATCAGGTCAAAGTACAGTTGCCGTAAGGCAGTATGTGCATGGATGCGTATCGCGCGCATGAAAGATGCATAAACGGGCGGGAGCTGACTTGCAGAACAGGGGAAATGAAGATGAAGCAGATAAATATGGTATGCATGGTTATGATGGTGGCAGGCTTTGCCCGTGCGGAAATTATTTGTTCGAACGACTTTACCGGCACGTCCGGGGAGTCTCCGGTTAAAAGTTCCGGTGCGGATCCGGGACTGGGGAGCGTCGTCATGCGGACGCAACTGGATGGTGCCGGTCATCTCATTCCTGCCGGCACGAATGCTGCCAATTACTATCAGGTCACGCTGGGCTCAACGCCGCTTAAAATTCAGGAGGAAATATGAAATTGTTTTCCGCGGCCCTCTCATACGCGGCCACGGCTTCTTTAGCCGGTGCGGCGACTAATCAGGCACAGCCTTTGCCGAATATCATTCTCATCTACGCCGACGACCTTGGCTACGGAGATCTCAGCTGCTACGGCGCAACGGCTTTAAGCACGCCGAATGTGGACCGCCTTGCCCATGAAGGATTGCGTTTTACCAGCGGCTATTGTTCGTCCGCCACCTGCACACCGTCACGTTATTCGCTGCTCACCGGCGAATACGCTTTCCGTAAGAAAGGAACAGGCGTTCTGCCGGGCGATGCCGCGCTGATCATCGAG
Source organism: uncultured Verrucomicrobiota bacterium (assembly GCA_964612095.1). Classification (GTDB taxonomy): domain Bacteria; phylum Verrucomicrobiota; class Kiritimatiellia; order Kiritimatiellales; family Tichowtungiaceae; genus Tichowtungia. Next base: position 6,450 of record CAZTEK010000008.1, on the reverse strand, counting down.
CCGGGCCGCGTCACCCTGCCTTCTATTCTGAAACAGGCGGGCTATAGAACCGGCATCGTCGGCAAATGGCATCTTGGACTGGGATCGAAAGCGCAACCGGCGGACTGGAATGGTGAGATTAAGCCCGGGCCGCTTGAAGTCGGGTTTGATTATTCATTTATCATGGCGGCCACTATGGATCGCGTGCCGTGCGTCTATATCGAAAACCACCGTGTCGCCGGTTTGGACTCCAACGATCCAATCCAGGTGAACTATAAAAAGCCGTTCCCCGGCGAACTGATCGGCGCGAATGTGAAAGATCGCTCTACATTAAAAGTTGATCGGAGCCACGGTCATAACGACGCGATTATTAACGGCGTCGGACGGATCGGATTCATGACGGGCGGCAAGACGGCCATTTGGAAAGATGAGGAGATGGCGGATGTGTTTGTTAAACAGGCCCACGCCTTCATGGATCGCGAAAAAGACAAACCGTTCTTCCTCTATTTCGCTACCAGCGACGTCCATAAGCCGCACATGCCGCACCCGCGGTTCGCCGGGAAAACTACGATGGGGCCGCGCGGCGACAGCATCGTCGAATTCGATTATTGCGTCGGCGAGATTCTCAACAAGCTGGATGAACTCAAGCTTACCGGCAATACGCTGGTCATTCTTTCCAGCGACAACGGCCCCGTGCTGGACGACGGATATCAGGACGGCGCCAACGAAAAACTGGGCGGTCACAAACCCGCCGGGGAGTTGCGAGCCGGAAAATACAGTCTGTTCGAAGGCGGCACGCGGGTTCCTTTCATCGTCCGCTGGCCCGGCAGAGTGAAGCCCGGCGTTTCCGACGCACTGATCAGTCAGGTCGATCTGCCCGCCACGCTGGGTGCGCTCGCCGGACAGAAACCGGATGCCACCACGATGCGCGACAGTCAGAATGTTTTATCCGCGCTGCTTGGTGATTCGAAGACCGGCCGCGATCATATCGTTGAACACTCCAGCGGACTTTCTCTGCGCTCCGGCAAATGGAAATACATTTCCCCCGGAAAGGTGCGGGACGGCCTCGGCCCGTGGAAAAATCTCGTCGTTGCCGAGCCTGGGTTGCTTTTTGATCTCTCCATAGACATCGGCGAAACAAAAAATCTCGCTGCGGAAAATCCGGAAAAGACGAGAGAGCTCGCTGAAATGCTCAAAAAGATTGCCGGTAAATCCCTGCTTACTCCTCAGGACTCCGATGAAAAATATTTTTCAGCAAGCGACTTCCCGGGCGGCCTGGCAGAAGGTCCGCACCAATGACACTATGAATGTGGAGTGGAGCCTTTTGCAAAAATAGGGTTTACGTTCAGGAATTTTGGACATCGGTTTTGATTTAAGGAGTTTCCTCATGGGGTTAAATTGCCTTTTGATCGCGGGGGTCATCTTCAGTTTACAGTCCCGTCCGGTGGTGACTCTTGAAGATTTTGGAGGAAAACCGGACGGCATAACCGACAACGGCCCGGCGTTGATGAGCGCATTTGCTTACGCCAAAGTTCACCCCGGCACCACACTCCGGCTGGGCGGCGTTTGTCGCATAACAACCCCGCAGACGATGGAGGGCCCTTTTTCGATGGCGGCCGGAGCTACGGGCGTCACAAACCTGACCATTGAAGGAGGGGAAATTATTCTCGGTGGCCCCTTCGGAGCCTTTTCCTTTAAACGCTGTCCGGGACTGACGCTCCGGAATGTCATTTTCGATTATGATCCGCCGATTCTTTCACAGGGAGCCATCCTCTCTTCCGTTCGAACAAACCGCACGATGGTTGTCCGGCCGGATCCCGGCTATCCTTCCCCCGGCCCGGAGTTGTTTTCTGTCAGTGATAACACCTGGGTTACGGTTCACAAACCGGGCGGCGAGTATGGTTACTTTTTCGTCGGATATATTACGAACGCAGTCAATGGTGCAAACGGGCAGGTCACCCTCACACACTCCCGCGCCGATCTGGCGCAAGTTCTTGAGGGCGCTGCGGATTGGCGTTATGTGCGGGTGCAACGCGGCTTGGGCCACCTCAATGTATTCAGTTTTTGTGACAACCTGCGGATGGAAGGGTGTTCCGTTTATTCGGCGAGCGCTTTTGCCGCGCTTTTCAAGTTCTGTAACGATGTGGTGCTGCGCGGGAACCGCATCTGTCCGCGGGAGGGTAGCGGGCAAATGGTGGCAACCTGCGCCGACGGGTTTCACTTTATCGGCAGTCGCCGAGGGCCGCTGATAGAAAACAATTTTTTTGACCGTCTTCAGGACGACAACATCGTCATCTCATTGCGCGGCAACAAAGTTAAATCAGTGAACGGAGCGCAGCTCGAACTGGAGAATGCTTCCGTCACCTGGTATGAAGCCGGTGATACGATTGAAGTGGTGGAAGTCGAAACCGGCACGCGCCGCGAATATACGATCATGGCCATGTCCCCTCAGGTGTATGAGTGGCATCCTCCCGTTATGACCCTTGACAGGCCGCTTGAAGGAAAGATTGTTACGACGGCAACGGTCGATACAAACGCACTCCCGACGCTTGTATTCAACAAAAGCTGGCGGCTGGACGGGACACTGGTCCGGAGCAATGTTTTTCAAAACACGCGGCGTTATGCGGTCTTCATGGGGGCGGGCGGTGTGCGGATCGAAAACAATGTGATGTCAAATCACACCAGCAGTGCGATTCTTTGCTCTTACATCGGGACGCTAAAAAACGAGACCAACGTGCTGATATACTACTTCTCCAGCGATATCCTGATCCGCAGCAATACGCTTGTGAATGCGCTCAACTATGGTGAAGGCGGGCGCGTGTTCACCCGTCCTCTAGGTGCGATTGATATGTATGATAAAGACCGCAACACGATCGGTATCGGGTCGTTGCGTCTGCCGCAGCGTATTTCCATTCAGGACAACCGCATCGTGAATTCAGGATCGGCAGGTATCCGCATGGCTAACGCCTCGGCGGTGACCTTGAGCGGAAACACCATTGTGGACCCGAACCGGCAGATTCAGAGCAATTATTACGGGATCAGCATCGAGGCGTCTGATGTGAGTTTATCGAATAATCTGTTTTCAGGTTCAAATATCATCGAAGAGGTGCATCAGGTTCCGTGAGGACGGCGGGGCAGAAGCAGATCGAAAAAAAATCTAAAAAAAACTAAAAAAAATTGACAGTATACGTATGGCGGTGTATGGTGCATTTAGATTTCAGGCAACAGGCAACAGGCAACAGGCAACAGGCAACAGGCAACAGGCAACAGGCAACAAACAAGGAGGAATGCAGATGAAAAAAACAAGTATAGTATGGATGGTAATGGGTTTGGCGGGGGTGTCGCAGGCGAGTGTCATATATTCTAATAACTTCAGCGGGACGGAGTTTAAGGCGGCCGGCATTCCTGCCGGAGCCTATAGCACAGCGCAAAATTCGAGCAGCGGGGTTCTTGAAGCAACAGCTAGTAATAATACTGCGGGGTTTAGGGTTGCTCTCACTAATCTTAATTTGAGCACCCTTACCGCAATCAAAGTGTCGGCAGATGTAAAAATACCTGCGACAGGCAATGGAACGATCTTTCTGGGGTTCGGTAATGAATCAACCGATAATAATCTGAACAGCAACGGCGACGGGATCATAGCATTCGTTGCCGCAAACAAGAAAATAAGCGTTTATGGAGGAGCGGGTGGGAGTAACTCTGCTGTGGTGTCTGCCAGTAATCTTTTTCCCTTAGGCACCACCTTTAAGGCGGAGTTTACTTATTACACGAATAATACGGTCGACGTCGCGATAGGCGGAGCCCCCCTTTATACGGGGCTTGCGGTGACGTCTACCGTAGGCAATAACCTGGACTATGTTTATCTGAATTTGCGCTTGCAAGACACGGCGGTCGGCGGCGGCGCTACATTTGATAATCTGACCATCACGACTATTCCCGAGCCTGCCACTATAAGTATGCTGGTTTTGGCGTCAGTCTTCATTCTGATCCTGCGCCCGAGGATGACAGCGTAACTATTAAGTATGGGTGCATGTTTCGAAACTCCCGGAAGGTTCTTCCGGGAGTTTTTGTAAAGGGATGTTTTTTAAATTCATCAACAAGAGTTGAGTCATGAAAACTCAGAGGGGTATGGCTTTTTCAGTCGGCTTTAAGGGATAGTGAAAAAGCAAACGGGGAATGAGATGAGTTCAGTTAAGAATGCTCTGATTGCGGCGGTTCTTCCTGTGGCCGGGGCCTTTGCTGCTGTCAGTGCGCCTGCCACTCTCGCTGGGGAAAAACCCAATGTGATCTTTTTTCTGGTGGACGACATGGGCTGGCTGGACAGCTCGGTGTACGGATCAACCTTTTATAAAAGTCCGGCCATGGAACGGCTGGCGAAATCCAGCGTTCGTTTCACACAGGCTTACTCGGCCAGTCCGCTCTGCTCTCCGAGCCGGGCTTCTATGATGAGCGGTCAGTATCCGGCACGGCACGGCATAACAGCCGCTGTCGGACACATGCCGGTTAAAGCGGAGGATCCGGATTATCAGCGTGAAAAGCAGATGACCACATCGAGCCGGCTTCTGCCGGAAAGCCGCAAGTTCCTTGCCCCGGAGCAATATACTCTGGCAGAAGCATTCCGGGATGCCGGCTATCGCACCGGCTTTGTCGGCAAGTGGCACTTAGGGGTGGATCCGGCGTACTGGCCGGAAAAACAGGGGTTTGAATTTTCATTCCATGGCGCTCCGGATCCCGGCCCGCCGAGCTATTTTTCGCCGTATCGTTTTCGTGCCGGAACGGTAAAAAATGGACTAGACGGCGAATACATTACAGACCGGGCAACGGAAGAAGCGCTGAATTATATTCACAAGGACGACGGACGACCCTTCTTTCTCTGTCTGTGGCATTGGGGCGTACATTCGCCGTTTCAAGCTAAAGAAAAGTTGATCGAATACTATCGCAATCATCCCGACCCGCAGGGAAAACAGCTCAGCCCGACCATGGCGGCAATGCTTCAATCGATGGATGAAAGCCTCGGCAGGTTGTTGGACGATCTGGAGCGTACCGGTCTGGATAAAAACACGATCATTGTTTTCACCTCCGATAACGGCGGGGTCGTAAACAAAGAAATTCACGAAGATGGAAACGCTCCAGCGACAAACAATGGGCCGTTGCGCAAAGGCAAAGCCTCGCTGTTTGAAGGTGGAACACGCGTTCCGGCACTGGTTCGATGGCCAGGAGTCACCGATCAGGGCGGCGTCAGCGACGCGGTGATTGTCGGGGTTGACTATTATCCCACTTTGCTTGAGATGTGCGGTATTGAGCGGAATCCGGCTCAGATCGTTGACGGCATCAGTTTTGTACCGGTACTGAAAGGCAATGTTCAGAAACCGCGGGAAATTTATTGCTTCTTTCCGCACGATTTCAGCGAATATTCGCCGGCAGGAGCGTGGGTGCGGCAGGGCGACTGGAAACTCATTGAGGTGTTTTATATTTCCGACATCTGGCAGAAACGCTACCTGCTCTACAACCTGAAAGATGACGTCGGCGAAACGACCGACCTCTCCGGCCAATATCCGGAACGGGTTGCCCAAATGGCCGCACAGCTTAAAAATCATTACATGACACTTTGCGCCCATCCGCCGATTCCCAATCCGGATTTCGATCCCTCCACGGTGCCGGTCGGTGGCTGGCTCACTCAGGGGGCTGGGATTCTAAAGCTTGCCGGTTCCGGTCTGGTCGTGGAGGCTCCCGGCATCCGCACGCGCGGCCTGCCGCGCGAAACCGGAGCCTTTAAGCTGGTTTGGAAAATGCGCACGCAGCGCACCGGCAACTGCAGGATTTATTGGTCGGACTTTGTGAATCGACCTTACGTGGCCGACCGTCAAAAGGAAGTCGCAATCATTTCCGACGCTTCCTGGCATGAATATTCTGTAACGTTTGAAACAGCAGCTGTTCTGTACGGGTTGAGGCTTGATTTCGGCATGGGCGCCGGAAGTACAGAAGTGGAAATGATTTCTTTAAGCCGTTCGGACGGAGTGGAACTGGCTCGCTGGGATTTTGAAGGGACTCCTGGTGGAAGCCAGGGAAAAAAGTGAAGCACGAACCTCTTGAAAGGACATGCAGTATGAGCAGAAAACAATTAGCTCTCCGGATCGCTTGCTATACCGGTATTTTCGCCTCGGCGGGGTCCGCCGAATTCCAAAACCCGTCCGACTTGCAACGGCATATTCTTGAAACCCGCGAACCGCCGCTGACACAGCTGAAGGTAGAAACCGTTCTGGATGTGACCGATTTCGGTGCGGTTTCCGGTGACGGGAAAAATGATTATCCGGCCTTTTCCGCCGCACTAAAGGAGGCCCGAAAAAGCACCGGTCCCGTCCGGATAGTTTTTCCCAAGGGAACGTATCACTTCGCTTCCGATATAGAGTTGAGTTATGACGACGGGGCGTTCCAGCTGATCGGGGTGCGCAATCTCGAAATCGACGGCAA
>CAZTEK010000007.1:0-26073 GCA_964612095.1 uncultured Verrucomicrobiota bacterium | reverse complement strand
GGTGTTTCTGAGGCTATTCAACAGCGTGCTCTGCGCCATCTTTCGATTCCAATGTCTGGAAACGTGGAATCTCTTAATGCCGCTGTAGCCGGTTCTATTTGCATGTTTGCCATGCAGAGCGGATACGGAGCTGGTTTTTGCGGCTCGTAAAGGTAAAATCACAGTGTGAAAATCGAACCGAAAAAGTGGTTGCGCCGGGCTTCGGCACCCGGCGAGGCGATGAAGCGCAAATTCAGATTTTTCGCAGCGGAGGCCGCCGTTCTCAGCATAGCGATTCATCTATTACTGGTTTTTTGTGCCGGTTCCGTGGTGATCTGGCGCGTTACCCGCGAAAAAGAAGCGGCTTTCAAAAGTGAAAATATCGAGCGGCCGGAACCCGAGGACCGTGCGGCGCAACTGCCGGTTAAAATCGATGAATTTCAAAGAAACGGCGCGAAGCCTAAAATGGCGAACCATATCGTGAGTGCGGCGGAGAGACCCTTTGCGCTGCCTACCATGGGACTGCCGGAAATGAAGTTTGAGGCGGCCGGAAGTGTTGCCGATTTGTTGAGTCTAAGCAGCCATAGTATGCCCAGCGGGCTCGATCTGGGCGTTACTGGCGTCAATTTTTTCGGAACCCGCTCCAGCGGCGAGAAAATAGTGTTCATTCTGGATGCGTCCAAACAGATGATGGAAGACGCCAAGGGCGGTTATTACACCTATAAATTCGCCAAAGACAAAATCCACGAGCTGGTGGATGCGATGCCGGCGGCTACGCTGTTTAATGTGCTGGTGTACAACGACACGAAGGTCGATATGTTCCGCCCGCAGCCGGTGCCTGCCACGCAGGCCAACCGAGATGCTTTGAAGGAGTGGCTCGCGCCGATTAACAGCGATCCTCGTAATGTCGGTCAAGTGGCTGGAAAATATCGTTCCGATTTTGAGTACCCGTCAGAAATCGGCGGCGGAGCCCGGCACTGGCTGCAGGCCGTTCAGGCGGCGATGGAGCAGACGGCGGATAATATTTTTGTATTATGCGGCGGTTTTGGACGTTATCCCGCCCGGCAATCCGGCGCGGAACCGGTGCGGGATGAAAGTAAAATGGCGGAATACCGCGCCAAACTGAAAGCGGTGAATGAGAAAGCGACCGAGGCTTTTAATGCCGAAAATGCGGCCCGCGCGGCCAAAGGTCTTCCGCCAAAAATTGTTTATAATTGGAATGACTACATGACGCAAGAACTGCGTCTGGCAATGCCGGAGCTTCCGTCCGCAACCGGAGGCGGCGGAGGACAGACGCTGGAGCCGGAGAAGCGGGTTCTGGATCATTTGGATGCTATATGGGCGGCCCAGTACACGTCGAAAGAACTGATGCCGCCCCGGATTCATTTTGTCTATCTGATTGCCGGAAACACCAGCGTGCGTGACGACTATCTGGATATCATGGCAATGAAAAATACAGCGGATGCTTTTCGCGGCGATTTTGAACTGCTGCGCGGCGCAAAGACCATGAAAAATCTGTTGCAGTATAATTCCAGCCTGCAATGATTCCAGAACGTGACTGGGCTTTCCGTTGATTCAAGGATTATCTTTTGATACGTTCCGAACTATGTTGAAGGGATTTAGAAGCGGATGGCGAATGAGCCTGCTTGCAGGTTGCCTCTGTTTGATTTTCTGTTCCGCCCTGTTGGCTCAGAAATCGGCTTTGATCGAAACTCAAACGACCAGTGTGCTGATGGCAAAGGCCCGAACGATGCTGGAGCAGGGTGCATCGGAAGCGCTGTTGCCGTACCTTAAGGAAATTCTTGTCCGTCTTGAGGGTAATGCTGCCGATGATGCGCTGGCGGCCCGCGCATTTTGCATGTTTCAGATAGGCGTCTGCCAGTTGCAATCCGGCAAATACGCCGCTGCTGCCGCGGCTTTTGAGGCGTTCATTAAAGCCTACCCCGATGATTCGTCTTCATCGCTGGCCGCTTTGCTGGCGGCGGAGGCGTGTGCGTTGCAGCAGGATTGGCCGGGTGCAGAAAAGGCGGTTCGGCCGCTGCTGGAGGATAAACGGTTCGATGCAAAGCGCCAATTGACCGTGTATCAGATCCTGGCCGAAGCATTATACCGGCAGCAAAAGTGGAACGAGGCGATGGTACCGCTGCTGAAATTGTTCAGTCTGGCAGAGCGCGCTGAGCTGCGCAGCAGCGCCGCGCTGATGCTGACGGTCTGTTATGCCAAGAACGGTGATTCGGACAACCTCTATAAATTTTTGCCGTATTGCGGTGAGTCGGTGCGGCAGGATGTCGGGTTGAATATGGCGCTGATTGAAGCTGGCGACAAAAAGAGTGCGGAAGGAGATTATCAAAACGCGCTGAAGCTCTACCGGATGGTTTTTACGAAAGAGGCGCTGCTTGCTCACTATGAGCGTGAGATGGCGGAGATTAAAACGTTTCTGGATCAGCCTTTTGTTCAGCGGGTTGGTGCGACGCGCAGTGCTTTTGATGAGGATCTCCGTTTGAAGCAGATGCGTTACGATCGCATGGCGGAACAGTTCAAGACGCTCAAGAGCGGCGCCGATTATGATGTAGACATTGCGTTACGAACCGCCCGCTGTTATGCCGGACTGCAAAGCAACGAGGTGGCGTATGCGATTTACCAAGACGTATACACGAAGGCCCCTGATCACTCACTGGCTGAGGAGAGCCGGTTTCGGGCTTTTATGCTGTTATTGCTTATGCCGCAGAAACAGGAAGCCGCATTGAGCGATGGCCGGGCGTATCTGGAGCATTATCCCGCGAATAAATATACCGATGAGGTCACGCTGAATCTGACACAGCTGTTGTTGGCTTCCGGCAAACTCAGTGAGGCACAGGCAATGGGGCAGGAGGCGTTCCAGATGAATCCCGACCACCGGCTTATCGATCAGGTGCGATATCTGCTCGCGGTTATTTATTTTCAAAAACAGGACTATGAATCTGCCAAGGCCACCTTTGCAGAAATCCCTATCCGCTGGCCGTCTAGTACATACGCCGAGGCCTCTGAATACTGGCGAGCGATGTGTTGCTTGTTTTTGGCGCAATACGACGAGGTGATTGCCGCGTTTGAGAACTACTTGGGAAATCCGGCTTATCCGAAGAAAACATTTGAAGAAGAGGTGTCTTACCGGCTCGGGGTTGCGCTTTACGGCAAAAAGGATTTTTTAGGAGCCGAGAAAGCTTTCCGCCGGTTTCTTGAGGATCATCCGGTAAGCGCGCTGCGGTCGGAGGCGCTTTGTATGCTGGGCGACTTGCGCGGCGCGGCAGGCGAGTTCGCGCTGGCGCTGGATTTCTACGGTGAAGGGCTGAATGCCGCGACGAATAATCAGCAGGTGAATTATGCGGTATTTCAAAAGGCGGGCGTTTATGAGCGGCAGAAGAATTATTCGGCCGTTATTGAATTGATGGAGAAATATATCCGTGACCGGGGCGGGCAGGGTGATTTGGCCAGTGCAGGGTTACGTTTGGGTAAGGCTTGCAAGGCGATGAATCAGTATGGCAGAGCCATTTCCACCTACATGGACACCGTTGTCCGGCTCGGCAATAATCCGGCCAATGATAATGTGGATACGATTCTTCGGGAGCTGGTGAAGGAGTTTAAAAGTGCGCAGGGACAAACGCACAAAACCGAATTACTGAATACATTTACTGACGCTTTGAGGCAGGCCCAAACCCGCGGCGAAGAAACGCTGGAGATCCGTCTTCAGACGATGTTCGCTTACATAACGGACGGAGCCGAAAAGGATTCGTATATCAGCGCGGTTCTGACGGAAGGCGACAACCGAAAATCCGGAGCGCTGCCGATGCTGTTGTTTGCGGAGGAAGCTCTGCGCCGCAGAGAATATGAGCGCGTTTATGAAGTAAGCGACCATTTCGCCGGCGTGTTCAAATCGTCCGATATTCTGCCCGATGTGCTGAACTGCAAGCTCGGTGCTCTTGTTCAGGAGGCGAAGTATCCGGTATCCGTGGCGCTGGCCGAGGAAATCACCCGCCGGTTTGGTTATCAATCGCAGACCGGACTGACCCGCAAGCTGAAGGCTGATGCTCTGCGGCTTTCGAAGCAGTACGATGCGGCAGTGAAAACCTATAATGAACTTTTTGCGGTGCGTGAGTGGCGTGGTCCGCTGATACCTGAATCGCTTTACTGGATCGGATGCTGTCTTGCCTCGCAGGGAAAAACTGAAGAGGCTTTCGCCTTTTTTCAGCGGGTTTATGTTCTGTATGAAGGGTATGCGGATTGGTCGGCCAAGGCCTATGAAGGCAGTGTCCAGTGTTTGGAAAAACTGGGGCGCCGTGACGATATGCTGAAAACGCTAAGAGAAATGCTGGCGAATGCAGATATCTCGGCGACACCAGAAGGGCATCGGGCTCAGGTGCGACTGAACAGGCTGTCTCTTCCCGGGATCAAGGACTGACGTATGAAAGCGTGGCTGGACGAGTTAATCAATGAAAAGGTGGGGTTGCAGATTGCGCCGCTGATTGACTGCGTGTTTCTGCTACTGATCTATTTTATGGTGAGCTCATCATTGAAGCGATCCGAAGCGGACTTGAGCCTTACGTTACCCGGTCAGGTGGCTCAGAGCATGGAACTAAAGATGCTGGATGAGCAGATTATTGAAATTTTCGCTGACGGAGCCATTGTCTTGAATGAAAAAACCTATGCGGCTTCTTTCCAAGCCGACCTCACCCAGCTTGAATATACGCTGACCCGTTATCGAGAAGCGTCCCGAATGGCCAATACGATGGCAATGATTACGATCATTGCCGCAGATGAATCGATCCATGAGCGGGTAATTGATGTGCTGAATGCGTGCGCCGGTGCCGGAATAACGAATGTGACTTTTGGCAGCCTGAAATGAATAACATAGAAATTTGTGGTTATTAGGCTTTGGTTTACCAGTTGAGTTTTGTTAGTAATGAAAAAAATCATGAAGTCCTTTTTAAATCGCATAAAAATCCTCCGGCTATGTAGCCTGCTCGCACGCTGTTTTCTTCTCTTACATTTTACGTCATATGCCATTGAAGCTGAGCCGGTAAAGTCCAAAGCCACCAGTGTTCTGGTTGAGGATGTTCGAGGGCTGTTGATCTCTGGGGCGTTTAAAGAGGCCGCCACTTATTTGCGTGAAATTATAATCCGGCTTGAGTCGTTGACCGATGCAGAATCGGTGGCGGCCCGGACGTCCTGTCTTTATCAGTTGGGCGAATGCCAGCTTCGATCAGCAGATTATGCCGAAGCAGTGATTTCTTTTAAAAAATTCATTGCAGAGTATCCCCGTGATGAACAGGTTCCGCTGGCCCGTTTCATGGTGCTGGAGGCGTATGCCCGGCAGAAAGACCGTGAAAAAATGACGGTCTGGCTGGAGGAGCTCAGAAATAGCGGTGCTTTCGCCGAGTTGATGAAGTTTTTTTCCGATAAAAAAAATGCCGATGTCCGGCGTAACGCGGTTCTTATCCTTTTGACGAGTTATGCCTCACAGGGTGATTTGGTAAATTTGCGCACATTTCTGCCGTTTTGCGATGACTCCGATTTGGCTGATACCAGTTTGAATGTGGCGCTGATGGAAGGCGGTGATCAGGCTTTTTATAAAGGGAATTATGTGCAGGCATTGGTCCTGTACCGGATGGTTCGACTGAAAGATGAAGTAGTGCCGCTGTACAAAAAGCAGATTGTCGCGTTAGATGCGTTATTGGCACAACCGCCACCGTGGGTTCCTCTCAACGAACGTGACCGCCAACTTGCTGATCGGCAGGCCGATCAAGACCGATCGGAAGGATTGAAGCAGACCATCTTGTTTTTTGAGGAAGTCGGCTATGACCAGGATGTTATGGTGCGTATGGCGCAATGTTACGACGCGATGCAACGATATAGGTTGTCTGTTGCTGCTTATAGCTACGTCTATAATAAATTTCCAGAGCACCACCTAGCTGAACAGTGTAGGGCTTCAGCCTTTCAGTCCTTCATGGTGCTTGAGGATCAAGATTCGGCGTTTGCCCTTGGGCTTGATTATCTGACTCGTTATCCACTTGGCCGCTTTGAAGATGAGGTCACGGTGGGTCTTATGCAGCTCTATTTGACACGGGGCAACCTGTCTGCAGCTATTGAACTTGGGCGGCATGCATTGGAAGTTATGCCCAATCGTCGTTTGGCAGATCAACTGAGTTATGTGCTGGGAGTCGCTTTGCTTCAACAACAGGAATGGGCTCCAGCTTTTGCTTTGTTTTCTCAGATAACAAAAAAATGGCCGCAAAGTGCTTACGTGCAGGATGCCGACTATTGGGGCGGTATGTGTTATCTTTTCGAGGGTCGGTTTGATGAAGCCATCAAGGCCTTTAGTGCATATCTGAATAATCCGTCTTATAATCCTTCCCGTTTCGCCGCCGATGTGACGTATCGTCTTGGAGTTGCTCAATACGGACTGGAGGCTTTCGCGGAAGCGGAAATTACCTTTAAAAAATTTCTGGTGCTGTATCCTGATAATCAGCTGGTGTCTGAGGCGTATAGCATGCTGGGCGATCTGCGGGGTGCCGATGGAGAGCTTGATCTGGCCCAAACGCTTTATAAAAAAGCCATGGCAACCGCTATGGATGTCGAACAGGACAGTTATGCAGTTTTTCAGTCTGCACAGACGTACGAAATGCAGCAACGTTATGCGGAAATTGTTGAGTTGATGAAGGCTTACATAACCCGGCGCGGGGCGCAATCGCGACAGGCTGAAGCCGGGCGCTGGATGGGTAAAGCGTGTGTGGCTTTAAGTGACCGTCATCAGGCACTGGAAATTTTTCTGAAGATGGTGGCAACTTTTGGAAATGATCCCGCATTTGCCGGTGCGGATCAGATAATGCAACAGTTCTTGGAGACGTTGAAAGATAAGCCTGATCCGGACGATTTGGCCTTCGCAACTGCTCGCGTGACGGAAGAGCTGGCGCTTGCACAGCAGAAAAATGAACGTGCGCTGGCGCTGCGGTTAACGGCGATGCTTGTTCGTCTCACTGGTGATACTGAAAAAACGCGCTATATAGACGAGTTGCAGAATGAAAAAGAGATGGCTGCATTTTCTCCATTACCATTGATTGTATTGGCGGAGGATTTTGCAGTCCGCGATGATATCAAAAGTGTAGAGCGTGTCGCTGCCGAGTTTAAAGCCCGTTTTCCCACATCGGAACAGCTGATCAATTTACTCAATGTCGAGGCTTCGGCTTGTTTAGCTACAAAGCAATATGAAAAAACAATCGCCCTGACCGAAGAGATTTTTAGCCGGTTTGATGATAATGCTTCCATAGGGATTTCGCGTAAATTGCAGGCAGATGCCTATCGGCTTTCCGGTGATTGGTCGAAAGCTGTTGAGGGTTATCAGAAGATCTTTTCAATTCGGACCGGACGCAACTCAATGGCCTCGGAAACCCTTTATTGGATCGGTGTTTGTAAGCGCGAACAAGGCGAAATCGAGAAGGCCTTCGCTTTTTTTCAGCGGGTTTATGTCTTATATAAGGGTCAGCCTGAATGGGTCGCTAAGGCGTACGAGGCCAGTGCTGACTGTTTGCAGAAATTGGGCAGGAAGGATGAAGCAATTCAAACCTGGAAAGAAATGGTCGTTGACCCGGTTATTCAAAAAACTCCTGAAGGGATGCGGGCTGCTGAGTTGTTGCGCCGTGCAAATGAAGGCTGAAATATGAAGCGTATACGCATCATCGGAATAGTCTCTCTGGTGGCAACCGGTTCAGTTCAGGCTGGGTCGGAGGCCTCTACTTTGTTTGAGTCAGCCCGTCTGGCCGTCGAACAAGGGCAGTATACAGAGGCTTTGCAGGGGTTAGCTCAGATAACGATTGCGCATAGCCGTGATGGTGAATGGGTGCCTGCGGCACTGTTTTATGAAGGAGTGGTTTATAAAAAAACTGGACGTCTAGAGGCTGCGGCCTATGTGGCGGAAGAACTTACCGTCGGCTGGCCGACAAGTGACTGGAGTCGTCGTACGGAGGAATTAAAGTGAAAAATAACCGAGCAGGGAGAATCGACATGAAGAAAAATTATCGGATGGCAGGCCTGATGGGGTGTGTGCTCGCGGGCGCTGCGGCCACAGGCTGGGCTCAGGATGCGGCCGCTGGAGTCAAAACCGTGACCTTTGGGGAAATGTGGCGGGTCGGTGGATGGTGTATGTGGCCGCTGGGGTTATGCTCAGTCGCCGCTCTGTTTTTTGTGATCCGTAATATCCTGATGTTGCGTACCAAAAATCTGTTGCGCGCAGATCTGAAACCGCAGATTGAAAGTCTGCTGGCGGTCCGGGATCTCAAAGGCGTGCGCGAAGTCTGTCAGAACAATCCGAGCTTAATGACCTCGGTGCTGGATGCCGGTCTTGAACGGGTCTCGGAAGATGATTTTGATCCCGCTCACGTTATGGAGGCGATCGAAGAGGCTGGTAATGAACAGATGGTCACGTTTATGCGTCCAATTAACTATCTTTCAATGATTGGTAGCGTGGCTCCAATGCTGGGTCTGCTGGGTACCGTATCCGGGATGATTAAAGCCTTTCAGACTATTTCGGCCGGGGGGATGGGTAAGCCGGAATTGCTGGCTGGCAACATCGGTGAAGCGCTGATCACCACCGCCGCCGGGCTGATCATTGCAATCCCGGCTATGACGGCTTATTTCGTTTTCAAAAATAATTTCATCAAAGACATGTCAACGATGGGCCGGATGGTCGGACACTTCATGAATGTTTACCGGAATTCAGTCGACCGGTAAGAAGCGGTGAGCGGTTATGCAATTTAAAATTCCAACCGAAGGCGGCGACGACGAAATCAACATGGCACCCATGATTGATATGGTGTTCCTTTTGCTGATTTTCTTCATGGTGGCTTCGCACCTGACCGCTCTCGAGCGCGTGCCGGTACTGCTGCCGGTGGCCGACCAATCGAAGGTTCCTGAGGAAGCCCGGGACCGGCAGTTGATCACGGTAACCGCCGAAGAGGACGGCGGCGCGGTCTATTACATGAACCTGCAACAGATGGATATTCAGGGGCTTTCCGCAGAAATTACGAAACGCTATGAGGCCGATGAGAACGTGCGGATCTATTTGCGTGCGGACCGGCGGGTGAGACATAAGCACATTAAAGCGGTGATGGAAGCGTGTGCGGAAGCGGGAATCGCAGACATCATTTTCGGGACGTTTGAATCGGGGAACTAATGAAAGCCTGGCTGGACGAGTTGATAAATGAAAAGGTGGGGTTACAGATTGCGCCGTTGATCGACTGCGTATTTCTATTGCTGATTTATTTTATGGTCAGCTCTTCACTCAAACGTTCTGAAGCCGATTTAGGGTTAAGTCTGCCCGGACAGGTTAAACAGTCCGAGGCGATTTCAATGCCGGATGAACAGGTCATTGAAGTCCGGGCCGACGGCGTGATTGTGTTTAATGATCAGCAATATACCGATCCTTCCAAAGGGGATTTAGCAGAGCTCGGGCAGACCTTACTCCGTTATCGCGAGGCTTCTTTGCTGGTGGATGCACAGCCTCAGATTACGATTGCCGCAGATAAAAATTCTGTTCACGGACGGGTTGTTGATGTGCTGAATGCCTGTGCCGGTGCCGGTATCAGAAATGTAACTTTTGCAAATGTCGAATGAGCAGATACCACACTCCATGAAAAAGCGAACCCTCAGTACTTTTTTGAAAAATAAAACTCGGTCGTATTCTGCTCAGGCGGCTATAACCAGTTTTGTTATCCACTTACTGCTGGTTATTTTTGCCGGTTCGATGGTCGCTGTAAAATATGTGCAAAAACAGAATGCCCTGCTGATTGCCCGTACGGAAAATCGCCCTAAGCTTGAACGTAAAAAAATACAAGCGTCAACGCGGGTTGAGCAACTGCAGAAAAGAGCATTAACCTCTAAACTAGTTAGTAAAAAAGTTTCTGTTTCGAATCCAGAATTCGTGCTTCCGAATACCGGGAAAATCGGTTCGTTGAAAACACAAAAAATGAGCCTGCCGGGTGCCGATGCCAGACGTGCACTAAGTAGCCTGTCCCGTGCATCCGGCATCGGACCGTCACGTATCGATTTTTTCGGAGTCCGGGCAGAAGGGGAAAAGGTGGTTTTCATCATTGATGCCTCTGCAACCATGCTGGAAGACCGTACCGGCGGGCTGGCAACCTATGATTACATCAAAAGCGAGTTGGCCAAGATCGTTTCGGAATTGAAGCCAACCATGCTGTTTAATCTTATCTTTTATGATCAGCAGCGCGTCTTCATGTTTCGTCCAAATCTCGTTCCGGCAACCCGTGAGATAGCTGGCGAGCTGGCGACATGGATGCAGTCAGTGAATAGTGATCGCTCGCAGGCCGGATTGTCTCCAGAGCAGAATAATTATCAGGCCCCGATACTTTATGAAACAGCTGTTGGGGCGGATGCTCAAGGTTGGGTGCTGGCTTTTCAGGCGGCTATGGAGCAGCAGTCCGATACCATCATGATGTTGGGTTCGGGGTGGGGGCATCATCGTATCAGTGCAGAAAAAGCAACCCGTATGCTCGACTGCGCCCTGTGGGAACTGCTGGTGGGTAACGGCATTAGTGGCGCCCCAGCATTATCGTCTGACCGCAAGCTCAGAGACGATTTGCTTAAAGAGGCGGGGCTTACGATTCAACAAGAAGATAAATTCCGAGCGGCAAAAACCGCTCCGCCAGGATTTGTCCGGGATATTGCACAATACATCGAATATTCAAAAAACCAGGTAATGGAGCATTTGGATTCAGTTTATCAGACTAAATACACCGCTAGCGGCTTGGTTCGACCTAATTTTTATTGTGTATGCCTAACGGAAACCGAAAATAAAGTAATTGCGGGTGGGATCACCAAAAGTTTGTGGGCTCTGGCTGCACGCTATAATGGCAAATTGGAATTTTTGCGAAAAGATCCTGTTTCGACTGTAGGGGCAGGAAGTGAAATACAGCAGGCTGGCGACGTTGTTGCATCGAAGCCTGTCGCTCCTCCGATGACCTTTTTCGGCCTACCGAGTGATGGATCGCGGGTTGCGTTCATTTTGGATACGTCTAAAAACATGATAACGGATGCGAGTGGAGGTGTTTTTAGCTACAACTTTGTAAAGGAGCAGGTGCAAAAAGGAGTAGAAAAACTTCCGCCTGATGCGCAGTTTAATGTCATTTTGTACAATGGGGAAAAGGTATCCCTGTTTCAGCAGCAAATGGTTGCGGGAACGCCTGAAAACGTTACGGCTCTTAAAGAATGGTTGCAACCGGTTAATAATGATCCATTGAAAGCCGGATTACCCGAGAACGCGATCGAAGAATTTCCCATCGCAGATTACGGCACGGTTATTGGAAACGACGCTGCCGACTGGTTGCGCGCTTTGCAAGTTGCTATGGCCCAGAAGGCCGACACGATTTTTATAAATGGATCTGGGTGGGGTAATCATCCAATGAGTCGTGATAAAGGGCGTAAATTGCTCGATTTCTCCATTTGGAACTCTTGGGCTGGCGGCGGGAAAGGTGAAGAGACGGTTACGGTTACTGAAGAGACGGTTGCGGCTACTGAAGAAGTGGACGAAAATGGTGAGATCACACTAACTTCAACCACCACGGCAGGGACGTCTAGTAGCGCGGTCAAGGCAGGGACGTCTAGTAGCGCTTTACTTGGATCGATTAATGGGGTCAAGCAGGATAAAAAACAGCGAGATACCTTATTGAAAGAAGCACTCAAAGCCATTGAGAAGGAAGACAAGCTTCGTAAGGCAAAAGCAGGGGCGCAACCCTTTATGAGGGATATTATTTCTTATCTTCGCTATAGCGCGCAAAACATCAGTGAACATCTTAACGCAGTAGTTCAGGCTGAATATGTTTCCGCAGATATCGAAAAACCGGTGATCAACTACATTTGCCTGACACCTGCGGACGGAGTCGTCAGTGCTGAAACCGATCGTAATCTGCGCAAATTAACAGGGGATTACGGAGGTAGTTTTATTCTCTTTTTAGGTGCTGGAAGTAGTGAAAAAATAAAAACATTGAATCCCCAGCTTGAACTGTCCGAATAATCAAGGGATTCTTAATATTTTAAAAGCTAGGGCTTGTCAAAAAAAACAGGCCGAGTACGATGTCCACTCATTTTTGCAACGGGGTGTGGCTCAGCCTGGTAGAGCGCTACGTTCGGGACGTAGAAGTCGCAAGTTCGAATCTTGTCACCCCGACCACCTAAATGCCTCATTTACAGCACGTTGCAAGACGTGCTTTTTTGTTTTCTGCCTCGTACGGTTCAGACTACGTGGGAAACTACGGGTTTGGCCGTTTGATTCGTCCGCTTTGTTTATAGGCGGTCGAGTTGTTTCAAAAACTCAAACGGAGGCAAAAATGAGTCTGGAATTGCAGAAGAAAAAAGATGGTTCACTTCGCTCGAAGTGGTGGTATGGACGTTTCACGGTTAACAGCAAAGCAAACTTCGTGAATCTCGGAATTGAAATCAAAGGCCGTGTGCCGGAGTCCTTGAAAGCGCGCGGCGACGATGTCTTTGAACACTCCCGCATGAAAGCCCAGTTTAAACTGGAATCGCTGATCGCGGAGGCGGGCAATCGCAAGTCCGCCGAACAGCATCTGGAAAAGCTGTACGAACTGAAGAGCGGTTCAGCACTGCATCAGGTTCCGGTCGCGGATATCTGCTCGCACTGGCGTTCGCTTCCGGTCCGCCGGAAAAGATCGGTATTATGGGAAAAAAACCAGTGCGCCACGCTGAAGGATTTCTGCACGTTCATCCAAAAAGAATATCCCGCCGCACAGAACCTTTCGCAGATCACCCCGAAAATGGCCCGCGAATGGTTGGCAGAACTCGAACGCGCCCGCAATGCCCCCGCAACCTACAACGACAAGCTGCACCTGCTGAAAGGCTTCTTCGAGCGTTCCGGCCACGAAGTCGGAATTCTGCAAAACCCGTTTGCCGGCTGTTCGACCAAAATCAAAAACACCATTCACCACCAGCCCTTCATGCAGGCCGAGTTGACGGCGATTCTTGAGCACTCAACCGGCGCGGTACGCTCGGTTTTTCTGGTGGGCATGTGCACCGCCATGCGGCAAGGAGACTGTTGTTTATTGAAGTGGGCGGATGTTGATCTTCACGCCGGATTCATCACGGTAAAGACCTCCAAGACCGGCGAACTGGCCGAAATCCCGCTGTTTCCCGTATTGCGGACGGAGATCGAAAGCCAGCCTCGTTGCGGTGACTATGTGTTCCCCGAAGCGGCAGCCCTCTATCAGAAGCAAAACTTTGGTATGCCGTGGCGCGTCAAACAGGTGCTAAAGGCGGCTAAGATTGAAACTGATCTTGTATGCAAAGACCGTATGCAAAATGCCACCATCAAAGGCTTCCACTCTCTGCGCACCACATGGATCACCATGGCGCTTTCCGCTGGCGTACCGATGGAACTGGTCCGCCGCGTCACTGGCCATTCCACGGTTGAGGTTGTCTTAAAGCACTATTTCCGTCCGAAGCGGGAGGAATTCCGTGCGGCGCTCGAAACCGCCATGCCGAAAATGCTCACTGGAAAGACAGGGGAGCAACTCGACCTGCCGAAAGAGGTGCTGAAACTCGGCAAAGAGGCGGAATCATTGAAACCGGAAGAGGTTGTCAAAAAACTCAAGGCGCTGGCAAAGAAGGTTGCCCGCATGACGAAAGCTCAAAAAGCCGCCGCCGCCCTCGCCGCCTGAGCAGGGCGGTGCAACAAGGTGGGCATAGCCCCGTTTGATTTTTGAAAAAAAAGTGAAATTATTTTTAGGCAGTTATTGTATCCCCGAAGCGAAGCCCAAAAAACGGGGGAAATGGCGGGGGGCAATGTCGGTAGAAAAAAGATAGAAAGCCGGATACTTTTAGGGCAGGCTGTAAAAAGAAGAAACCCCGGGCCCTAGCACCGTCGCAAGGACGGGAGAAGAACGATCGGGGTGTACGGGTAAGAGGCTAGGATTAAAGGCGCAAAGATGCAAGATGGATTTTTTAATAAGATAGCGGAGTCCTTGTCGGTAGAGAGACTTGGTTCTTATGGCCAAAGAGATCAAGCAGACCAGTGTACCATACTGGCTCGCTATCTTTGGAACATGGCGGTTTGCGAGTCGCTTTATTCTCCTTTGCAGCTTTGCGAAGTCGGATTGCGCAATGCGATCCATCAGCGCTTAACGGAGTTATACGGCTCGGCATGGTATGAATCTCCTGATTTCCGTATCACCGACTGGGGTCGGTATGAGGTAGAGAAGGCTAAAGCGAAGCTGATTGGACAGAACGTACAGAGTAGTCCCGCATCAATTGTGGCTGAGCTGCAATTCGGATTCTGGACGCATCTTTTTCAGGATCATTACGAATCCCGCACCGATTTTCTTCCGAGAAGCATCAAACACGTATTTCCGAACCTGCCTAAATCCCGGCACAACCGCAAACAGATCAAGAGAACATTAGATGACATCCGCGATTTGCGGAACAAGGTCTTTCATCATGAGAGGGTCGTCCACTGGACGGATTTAAAAGACAAGCATCAGATCATGCTGGAGGTCATTCGATGGACCGGTAGCGAACTGCACGAACTGGCCGTGACTCTGGATCGCTTCACCCCGGTCTACTCGGCAGGCATTGACCCGTGGAAAGATAAAATCCGTCAGCATTGGCCCTTCCGTCTGGATGAACTACCCAAAAGAAAATGACCCTCGGCGGGCGCAGGTATCCGCATCCTGAACGCATCAGCGGGCATTCTAAATCATTATTTTATAGGACTGACCCGAATGCATGCCTCATGGCGTTTATGACTCACTTATGACTCATTTATGGCTCAGATCAACGGGGCAATTCGGGGAAGGTGCATTACTGACGCCCGGGCGGTAAAATCGTCAAGAAATCGTCAAGTGAAAACTCCGAATCGTCAAGTGGCGTGGGTCACAGGGGCCTCGAGCCACCAGCCCAAAACCGTTTTTCGGATTGATCCAACGGCGCTTGAACTCGAAAAGGAGGTTGCGCAAACCGACACGGGGGCGGAGAAAATGTCGGAAAAGGTGTCGGAAAAGATTTTAGAGGTAGTGCGGCTCAACTCGGAGGTGATAATTTCTGAATTGGCCAAAGAGACGGGGGTGACAACCCGTACCGTTGAGCGGCACATCAAAAGAATGCAGGGCGAAGGAATCCTTGAGCGCATTGGCGGGCGAAAAGAAGGTCATTGGAAAACATCTGGAAAACGGTGATTTCCCGCGACCAAAACCCGTAATTTTTGGGGCGATTAAGCGCCCTGCTCGGATATTTACTCGCCGCTACGCATTGAAGAGTTTTTCGATCTCGCCAGGGTCGGTAGTGTAGTGCGGGTCAGATTTCCATTGGATGGCGGCAGGATCGAGATTAGAGCAATTCACGATTGAGAAACCGTAATACCGCACGACGAAAACCACCCTTGAGCATCTGCGGGTGTGACGGCGTTAAACGCCTGTGTGATCGCGGCGGACAGCTCGTCCTGTGTGCGGGCCGCCAGTCCCCTCAGCAGGTTCTTGATCTTACTCCACATTTTTTCAATCGGATTGAAGTCCGGACTGTAAGGCGGCAGGAACTTTACCGTTGCTCCGCACGCCTCAATCAACCGGAGAGCTTCCGGATCATAATGGGTTCTAAGGTTGTCCATGACGACGATGTCGCCTGCTGAAAGAGACGGGACCAGAACAACCCGGACATATTCCCGGAAAACAGAACCATCCGATGGGCCTTCTACTTCCATGGCAGCAGTCTGTCCATTCAGCCGGATGGAGGAGATCATCGTGGTTGTACACCAGTGACCGTGCGGGGCAAACGAAAACAGCCGGGAGCCGTTACGGGATCGGCCCCGCAAGCGGGTCATATTCGTTTTAGCACCCGACTCATCAATGAAAACAAGTCTCGCGGCGTCAAGTTCCGGCAGATCACGCATCCATTGCTCGCGCCGCACTCGAACGTCCTCACGCTCTTGCTCGCTGGCATGCAGCGTTTTTTTTATAGCGGTATGCGAGCCGGTCGAGCGCCCGCTGCACCGCCATGATCGAACACGCGGCTCCGCTGAGCGCCTTGAGTTCTTCGAGCGTTGCGTCGTGATGGCGCTGAACGAGCTTATCGAGTGCGGCCAGCGCCTTGCCCTCATAAACCGCATGACGGTGACCCCGGGGAAGAGGCTTGGTCCGGCCCGTTTGTTTATAACAGGCCAGCCAGTCTTGAAACGTGCGGATATTAACGCCGTAGAGTCCGGCAATCTGCGCTTGAGTGCCCTGATGATTCAGGTAGGCCTTGATGGCGCGCTTGCGAGTGTCAGCTGTTGCGATTCCCATGCCGAGATGCTAACAAGATATTACGGTTTTTCAATCGTTAAATGCTATAGTATCTCTAGTATCTCTAGTATCTCACCCATATCTATCCGGATCCAGACGATAATAAACTGGCTATTCTGCGGAAATGTACTGGATATTTTGCGCAAAACACAGATTGAGTCTTGTGTTGTTATCTTGTCCACTGTTGCAATTCATATTTGTCAAGGAGCCTTCACATGGTATTTCAGATAAAAAATCCGGATTTGAACATAAGCCCTCTTACGGGAATGACGCGCAGGCATTGGCTGGATGCGGCCAGATTTTTGGCAGATGGTATTTTTCACCACATTAAAAGCCTCGACGATCCTATTGTGATGCCGAAGCAGAATGCGATCAGTTATCCGCAACCAAACGATCCAAAGCATCGCTTTCAGGCGGCAGAGTTCGAAGGGGTGGCGCGTACATTCATGGTGGCGTCGCCGCTGATTGTAAACGATACATCCATCACGAGCAACGGGATCAATTTGCGCGACTATTACGCAGGAATGATCCTTCAGGCAACAAATCCAGAATCGCCGCGGTACTGGGGGCGTATTACGGATTTCACGAAGGAAACGGGCCGGATGCAGTATCAGCAAACGGTGGAGGGGGCCGCGCTGGTGATCAGCCTGATGAATTCGCGCAAGCAGATTTGGGATCGTTACACGCAGACCGAAAAGAAGCAGGTGGCCGATCTGATTTCGGATTACGCTCACAATCTGACGATCGGGCACAATTGGCGGTTTTTTAATGTGCTGATGCTGACCTTCCTGAAGTTGAACGGTTTTTCAATCGATGAGACCGCCCTGAAGGATCACATGCAACATCTGATCAGTTGCTATGCCGGTGACGGCTGGTACGTTGATGATACGAACTATGATTTTTATAATCCGTGGGGCTTCCATTTCTACGGGCCGCTCTGGTGTAAATGGTACGGCTATGAGTATGAGCCGGAAGCTGCGGCGGTTATTGAAAAGCGGAACCGCGAATTCATTCAAAACTGGCCGCGCTTTTTTGCCCGCGACGGCAAGCAGCTGATGTGGGGGCGCAGCATTATTTATCGTTTCGCCGCATCGACCGCGTTCGGCGCGCATTTTCTGATGAAAGATCCGGTTCTCGACCCCGGGTTTGCGCGGCGCATCGCTTCGGGCAACATGCTCCAATTTTTGACCCGTGACGACCTGTATGTGAACGGGCTGCCGTGTCTCGGTTATTACGGGCCGTTCGAGCCGCTGGTTCAGTTTTACAGCTGTGCGGCGAGTCCGTTCTGGCTCGCTAAAACGTTTGTGGCGCTAACACTGCCGGAAGACGATCCTTTCTGGACGGCGCAGGAAAACGAGGGGTTCTGGCCGGAGTTGGGTGAACAGAGCCGGACGGTTGAGCTGTCCGGCCCCGGGATGCAGGTTGTCAATCACGGCAAAACAGGAACTGCGGAGTTGCGTACCGGCAAGGTGCTTTCTCACGACACATACTACAATCAGCTTCAGTTCAACACGGATTTTTGTCTGGAACCCGAAACGCCGGAGGGCGCGAATGCATCCAGCTATTCGATTCGTGAAAGGGACATGGGGCACAAGTTCCGCATCCCGCTCAATTGCGCGTTCAACAAGATTGAAGAGGGCATTCTTTACCGTCAGCAAAACACCCAGCCAGTCGGGTTGGGTGATCCGAGCAAAGGGGGCGTCAATCGCGGGCCGGAGCGCATTGATCTGGCTGACATCATCATTCCGGGCGGCGTTATTCGCGTTGACCGTGTGCGTGTGCCGTACCGTTACGAGCTGCAACTCGGGCACTTTGCTCTGCCGCATGTTGACGGGAAAGCCGCCATCGTCGAAAAGGCGGGCCGGGGCCTGATTGCCTCTATCACGGACGGACGCAAGCTGGCCCTGATTCCTGTGCATGGCTGGGACAGGATCGCTGCGGCCTTGCACAAAAAGCTGAATCCGGAGGCGGAGGAGAGTACCGTGCTTTATGCCGAACGCATCCGCGAAAAGGATTATCCGGGCATGGAGGTTTTCGTGACGGTTCTGCTGCACCGTCTCGACGGTGGCGACTGGACGGAAGATGAGCTGAATCCTGTCCAATCTCTGGAGATTCTGCCGTGGGCACCCTCGGGCAACGCGTGCGGCGTGAAGCTTGCGCTCAAGGATGGTCGTGAAGTTCTGATTGATTATGGTGACGTTGACGGACGCCGGATTATTTAACAGGGACGAAACGGAAGGGAATGTTGTGAAACGATTTTTAGGAGTGATTACCGGAACGATTGTGATGGCGGGTGGTCTGTCGGCAGAAACGGATACGTATCAGTTCCGGGCGGATAATCCGGTTACTCCGGAATGGATACAGAAAAATCTCTCCAAGCAATCGCCCCGCCTGATGCTCACGCCCGAACGGCTGGCGCGATTAAAAGCGGCGGTTTCTGAAACGGGAACCTCCGCGAGCTGCTATGCATGGCTGAAGCAGAATGCCGATCAGATCTGCGACACAAAGCCGCTGGCTTTTAAGAAAGAAGGAAAACGGCTGCTGGCCGTTTCACGCGAAGCGCTGAACCGGATTTCCTGTCTGGCGCTGGCGGCAAACATCGAGGCCGAAAACCGGAAATATATTGATCGGTTGAATGCCGAGCTGCTGGCTGTTTGCGCCTTCGACAGCTGGAACCCCGGTCACTTTCTCGATGTGGCTGAGATGTCGCTTGCCGTCTCGATCGGACTGGACTGGTGTCACGGACAGCTCCCGTCGGAAACGGTTAAGATCGGGAAAAAAGCGCTGATTGAGAAGGCGTTGCAACCCGGTCTTGATACGGAAAAAAACAGGAATTGGATTTCCGGATCGAACAACTGGACGCAGGTTTGCCATGGCGGGTTAACGGCTGCGGCCATCACGATTGCGGAGGATGACCCTGTGCTGGCCGCCCGTGTCATTTCCCGCGCTTTGGAGAATCTGCCGAACGCACTAAGAGTCTATTTCCCGTCCGGAGTCTATCCCGAGGGGGTCAGTTACTGGATCTATGGCACGTATTATTCGGTATTTATGATTGAGATGTGCGAAACCGCATTCGGCACGGATTTTAATCTGATCAATTCTCCGGGATTCAGGGAGAGCGCGCGGTTTGCGCGCATGATGATTGCGCCGTCCAGAAAAACCTTTAACTTTTCTGACTGCAGCAACTACATTCCCGAGAGTCAATACTGGCCTTTGCTGGGCTGGTTCGATGCGAAGCATGGGCACACCCTGTATTTCAGTCAAAGCGATCTTGATGCCTGTTTGAAAAAAACTCTGGACAGACAGGAGGCACCCAAGTGGTTTGAGCCCGTTTCATTGATCTGGCTGCCTGAAATTCCGCAGGGCGGGAAACCGGGAACACTGCCGGAAAAATGGGTGGGGAACAGTGAAAAGAACCCGCTGACGGTTTTCAGGAAAAACGATGATGCACGCGGTTTTTATTTTGGTGCGAAGGGCGGGCGGGCCAATCTGAGCCACGGCAATATGGATGCCGGCTCGTTTGTCTATGAACTCGATGGCGTGCGCTGGGCCGCTGATCTGGGAGCGCAGAGTTATGCACCGCTTGAAGAAGTGATCGGCCACGAGCTTTGGAACATGGCGCAGAATGCCGGCCGGTGGAAACTGATTTCAAAAAACAACTACTGCCACAACACGATTACCATCAACGATGAACTTCACGCAGTTGATGCGTATGCCGGATTGCGCGAACTGACCAATGGAACCATCGAAATCGATCTGACCCGGTTGTTCGGAGGCAATGCGGATTCGGCCATACGGTGCATTGATCGAGTCGGGGATTACGGAGTGCGGATTCAGGACCGGATTATTCCCAGTAAAACCACACAGAAAACAATCTGGAGCATGCTGACAACGGCGGAGGTGACAATATCGGGGAATACGGTTTTGCTGGAGCAGGAGGGAAGATCAATGAGGCTTTATATTGAAAAGCCGGTGCAGGCGGAGGTTCAGACGGTTTCCCTCGATCCGCCGCCGTTGGCTTACGACATGAAAGTCAAAGGCCTGAAACGCATTGAGATTATCCAGCTTGTAAAAGCCGGTTCAATCGGGCCGGTCGAATACGGCGTTTTTCTTGATCGGTAAAACAAAGTATTAAAAAATGAAATCAAAATGGGCATTTATGGCGACTCTGGCCGCCGGGCTGGTTGACGCGGGTCATGCTGAAACAAAAAAGCCGAATGTGCTGTTTATAGCCGTTGATGATCTGCGACCTCAACTGAACTGCTAAGGGCAGCATCAAATGAAGACGCCGAATCTGAACCGGCTTGCCGGTGAGGGGGTGTTGTTTAACCGGGCCTATACTCAGCAGGCAGCCTGTGCGCCTTCACGAAATACGTTGATGACAGGCCTCCGTCCGGATGGATTGAATATTTATGATCTGGGAACTGTCTTCCGGACTTCGGCACCGGATGTAGTGACGGTAAGCCAGCACTTGCAGAACGGATATGCGGCGAGAGGATGGCTGCGGCGTCATTAATTTGCCGGTTCGCCGTCCTGATAATTGTTGCTTATTGCGCCGTGCGGGATATATCTTAACCCAGAATGCGAAACGTAATGAGTAGACCCCGGAAAAGCAAACCGAGGGAGCACAAACAGGTTGCTCTTGCTATTGTTGCGCACGAATATGCTTACGGACGTGAAAAAATCAAAGGGGTCATCGACTACTATAGCAAACATTCCGCATGGGAAATCCGCCGTAATGAATTATCACAGCCTTTCGTGGCGACGAAGGATTTGGCGGGGCGGGACGGCGACGGGGTGATCGGCGAAATTTATACAGCGGAAGATGTCGCGATGGTTGCGGGGCTTCCCATGCCGTTTATCAACACGTCGAGCAGTGACCTAGCCGCTGATTTTCCATCGGTCAGCGTTGACAACCACGCCATCGGTCATATGGCGGCCGTGCATCTGCTGGGATGCAGACTCGACAGCTTTGCCTTCGTGGGGCCTGCCGGACTCTGCCATGTGCAAAAGCGCTTTGAGGGATTTTCCCAAGGAGTGGAAAAGGCGGGCGGGAAATGCAGACGGGTGGAGTATGTATCCGGATTGGCGCATGCGACGGATATTTCGGAGGAGATGGTTAACCCCGAGGAATTACTGGATGCGCTGGGCGGGTTGTGCTTGCCTGCGGGAATCATGGCATCAAGCGACCGGGTCGGGTTTGCCGTGCTCGAAGCCTGCCGTCTGCTTGGACTGCGCTCGCCCGAGGATGTTGCACTGATCGGTGTGGATAATGACGAAATCTTCTGCAATCTGGCGCATTCTTCGATGACCAGTATTGATCCGAACGCCCGCAGGGTCGGATTTGAGGCGGCTGCCATGCTGGATAAGCTGATGGACGGGGTTGAGCCGGAAAGCCGTCATGTTCTCATCCCGCCCCTGCGGATCGTGTTTCGTAATTCAACCGACATGGCACGCTCGCAATTTCCAGAGGTGGCCCGCGCACTGCGTTTCATTCGAAACCATGCCCACGAATTTATCGATGTCACCAATGTGCTCGACGTCGTTCCTGTTTCCCGCCGCTGGCTGGAAATGAAATTCAAGGAGGAGGTGGGCCGCGGCATCTATCAGGAGATCCGCCACCTGCACGTTGAGCGGGCGAAAGAGCTGCTTCAAACCACTGGCTGGCCGGTATCGCGCATTGCCAAAGAAAGCGGATTCAGCAGTTCTGAACGCATGGAATTTGCATTCTCTAAACTGGTCGGCATGAGCGCCTCCCAATACCGGAAACAGCAGATCAAAAAACGCAGGAATCAGGCTGCGCATCATAACAAATGATGTGTTTTAAAAGCGGACTTCCTGTCTGAACACTCTGGCAGAACGTTTCGCCTGCGTTTTTAGCGGCCTGATTTTGCGGATAAATTTTATCGGCATTCTCCGGAACAGCGGTTAATAAACAGCCATGTTAGTAAGCCATTCGGGTGTTTGCATGAAAACCGTCTCGCAGAAGCTGTCCATATTTTAAGCACGGCGCGGTTTCTTCGTAAGCACATCTTAATAAGAATGGAAGGTTCCGATGAAATACAATAAGAAATCCATGTACACGCTGTTCGGCGCGCTGTTTCAACTGTCTGTCCTGCTGCCCGTCGCGGCTGCTCCGTGGCGCAGCGAACTTTATCCTGCCAGCTGGGTGCCGCCAACCAATCGGTCATTTGCCGTCGATAAGTTGATCCAGGATTTTTCCTATGCGGGCTATCATCGCGGGGAAGAGCCGATTCCGTCGCCCGCCGGGCCGCTGTTCAATGTGACGGCATACGGGGCGGATCCGACGGGAACGGCGGACAGCACGGCGGCGATTCAGGCGGCGATTAATGCCGCCGGCGCAGTCGGCGGCGGCGTGGTCCTGCTGCCGCAAGGGACGTTTAAACTGTCGCGTCCGGCTGGCAGTAACGCAGTTCTGTGCATTTCCAAAAACGGCGTTATTCTTCGCGGCAGCGGGCCGGACAAGACCTTTCTCGTGAATACGAGTACGGTCATGCGCAGTGCGTCGGTGATTCTGGTTAAAGCGCCCAATCTGTCTGAACCCCTTGCGGTCTATTTGACCGAAGATTTGCCGAGTCCGACGCGGCGGTTGCCGGTTACGGACGCCTCCTTGTTTGTCCCGGGCGACCGGATCGAGCTGCGTTGGGAGTTTACGGAGGCGTGGGTTGCCGAACATAATCAGCAGCAGTGGTGGAATCAAACGAATGGATATCCTTCCCCGGCGGCGTATCAGCGGGAAGTGACAGCCGTCAATACCGTAGAAGACTGGATCGAAGTGGATATTCCGACCCGCTACACCGTCAAGACGCGTGACAATGCGGCAGTCTATTGGCGCAGGAACTGGCTGTCTGAATCCGGTATTGAAAATCTTTCCATCGGGAATGTGCAGCATCCCGGATCGGAGTGGGGTGAGACGGATTATACCAACACGACCGCCTCCGCGTATGATGTACATGGGTCTTTTCTTATAAATATTGAGCGTGCACAGGACTGCTGGGTTTCCAACGTGCATTCGTTCCAGCCGGGAGGTAACAGCTTCACCTGCCATATGCTCTCGAACGGCATTCGGCTGTACCGGGCATTCCGCACAACCGTTCGCGACTGTGCCATGAGGCGCCCGGAATACGGCGGCGCCGGAGGAAACGGCTACATGTTCTGCCTTCAGACCAGTTCTGACTGTTTGGTTGAAAACTGTACGGCGGATTTTTCCAGACACGGGTTCGTAATTGCATCGGCCGGTTGTTCCGGAAATGTATTTCATCGGTGTACAGACCGAACCAGTAATCATGCCACGGGAGACAGCGGAAGTTATTTAACCAGCGGTGGCGACGGGAGCGACTGCCACATGCACTTCAGTCATTCCTGCCTGTGGGATCAGTGCCACGCCCATAACAGTTTTTGGGAATCCCGCCATCGGGGGCACACGATCAATCACGGTCTGACCAGCGCACACGGGGTTTACTGGAACACGACAGGCTCCGGAACAACCTATCCCGACAAGCTGATCGTCTCAGGCCAGGGAGATTACGGCTATGTTATCGGAACCAGCGGCGATGTGAACGCGGTTCAGACAACGGTCTGGGGAAATACGCAACCCGAAGATCATATCGAAGGGGTCGGGTTGGGTGCTACACTGTTCCCTCCATCTCTGTATCTAGATCAGTTGGCCCGTCGACTTGGACTATCTGCGGGTGAAGGATCAGGCAGTTTGTTTTTTTCTATTTTGTCAAGTCAGGGCCCTCCATGACGATTTGGCAGGCGACAACCTTCGTGCGCAAATGTTCCCATTTTGTTGCGCATAATGGAGGTGGCTTCCCGATTTCCGGTTGATTATATTTTATTAATAACAAGATTGATAATTTGGAGTTACGAATGATTTATCCGCAACGCACCCGCACCCGTGATCTGTTTGAACTGAACGGCATTTGGGATTTTGCCCGCGAACTCGAAAAAGGCGACTTCGCCAACGGCTTTGTCCCTGAAAAGCAGGTGGCCGTTCCCGGCAGCTACAACGACCTCTTCACCGAAGAGGAATTCCGTATGTGGAACAAGGGCACGTGGTATGCCCGCCGATTCTTCATGCCGGCCGTATTGAAAGAGGAGCGCATCGTTTTGCGCTTCGGATCGGTTAGTTACCGGGGCGAGGTCTTCCTGAATGGCGTGCGTCTGGGTGAACACGAAACCGGGTATACTCCCTTTGAATTCGACATCACCGATGTCGTGGATTTTGAGAATGAAAACCTGTTGTGCGTGCGGGTCGAAAATATCCTGTCCAATGAAACCGTGCCGATGGGCAACCTGAATAATAAGCCGGAGCCGGGGCAGTTTGCCGGGCAATATCCCGACACGCCGTTCGATTTTTTTCCTTACGCCGGCATTCAGCGTCCGGTGGTGATCTACACCACGTCCAGGACGGCATGGCTCGACACCATTGTGGTGACTACCTCCGTCGCCGGCACGACAGGATCGGTAACCCTGAAGGGCAAGGTGACGGGCTCTGCTGGCAAAGTGGTTTTCCAATGTCTGGAAACCGGAACCGTCGCCGAAGCCGCTCTTGCGGATGGCGTCTTTGAATCGACCCTCTCGGTCGAAAACGTAAAGTTATGGGATGTCTACCAGCCGAATTTGTACACGGTGCGCATTCGGGTCCTTGACGGATCCGGCGGTGTGCTTGACGAATACACACAGCGTTTTGGCGTGCGCACCGTCGAGGTGACGGACGACCGGATTCTGCTCAACGGTCAGCCGGTTTACCTGCAAGGATTCGGCCGTCATGAGGATTTTCCAATCATTGGAAAAGGGCTCAATCACAGTGTCAATATTCGCGATCACGAGCTGCTGAAATGGATCAATGCCAATTCGTACCGCACCACGCACTATCCGTATTCAGAGGAGCTCGTCCAGTTGGCCGATGAGCAGGGCCTTCTGATCATTTCAGAAGCTCCGGCGGTCTCAATCAATTTTGAGTATGTTACCCCGCGCACGCTGGAGGCACATTTAAAAGTGCTTCAGGAGTTGATCGAGCGGGATCGGAACAATCCGTCGGTTATCATGTGGTCGGTTGCCAATGAGGCCACAACCAATAGACCGGAATCCATTCCTTACTTTAAGGCGCTCTCCGACTTGGTGCGTTCTCTGGACAGTACCCGACCTGTCACCATGGTCACGTGCAAGGCGGAACACGATCTGGTCATGGACTTTTTTGATGTGGTCGGAGTGAACCTCTATCCGGGCTGGTATCATCTTCCGGGACAGGTCAAGGCCTCCAAGGAGGATTTGCGGAATACACTCGAGAAGATGTACGCTAAATTTCAGAAGCCGATTTTTATTTCTGAATTCGGTGCGGACACCTTGTCTGGACTGCACAGCCTCCCGGCGGAACAGTGGAGCGAAGAATATCAGACCGAACTGATTCTGGGGTTGATCGAAGTCATGCGTGAGCTCGACTATGTTGTCGGGGAGCACATTTGGAACTTTGCCGACTTCCGCACCGCGCAGAATTTTGTACGCGTCGGCGGAAACAAAAAGGGTGTCTTCACCCGGGATCGGCAACCCAAAATGGTTGCGCATTTTCTCAAAAAGCTGTGGGCGGAACCGCGATATAAATAGAAGGGGCGCAGGCAATCCTGCGCAGGAATAGAAAAAACTTGTGCTGAAAACGGGAACAGGGCCAAAGAGACAAAAAAGGAGAGAAACGATGAAGAAGATAGGAATTATTATTCTGGCGGCGTTATGGGCA
>CAZTEK010000006.1:10969-26670 GCA_964612095.1 uncultured Verrucomicrobiota bacterium | reverse complement strand
GCAGGCGCAGAATCATTTTCACCTCGATCGTATCCAGTTGGTCTGGTTGCGCGGAGAAGCCCTTAAGCCGGTTTCAGTTAATCCATGATTTAGACAAAAGGAGTGAGTATGACAGTTATCAGCAGATCTCAAGACGGTGCGTACCCCGGAGACCGGGAGATTTTACAGCGGCTAGGGGAGGAGACCGCCCGGATCGGCCATCTGCCGGTGCAAAAGGAAAAGGCCGAACTGTGGCGGCGGCTCAACGACCGCGAAACGGTGCGGCCGCTGGTCTTCATCAATGAAGAACCGTGGGAGGAATTTAAACCCGGTTGCGACGAGTTGATCTGCCGTTGCGCGGATCAGTTTTTGCGGGAACTTGAGCAGGCCATGCGGATGCAACTCTACCGCTGGAAAAACTATCCCGCCGATATGGTGATCCGTCCGGTCGTCGAGTTTTCCAAGGTTTGGAACAGCACCGGAATCGGCGTGGAACAAAAAACCGAGACGATCCAGCACGGCGATATCTGTTCCTATCATTTCGTTCCGCAGATCAACGACATGGAGGATATTGAAAAAATCCGTATGCCGGAGGTGAGTGTGAACGAGGAGGAGACCGCACGGCGCGGCGCGCTGCTCGAATCGATTTTTGACGGCATTATGCCTGTGGTGCCGACCGGCATCAAAATGAAATGGTTTACCCCGTGGGACAATCTGATCCGGCTGGTTCCGATGGAAGGAATTCTGATGGATCTGATTGAGCGCCCCGAATTTGTCGAGGCACTGGTATCCCGCTTTGTCGATGCGGAGATGTACGAGATGGATCAATTTGAACAGTTGGGGTTGCTGACTGCCGGAGCAGGCAATACCCGTGTTGGTTCCGGAGGCTATGGATACACCCGTGAACTGCCAGCCGGCGATGATTCCGGTGCGGGGCTTCCCTGCAATCAGCTTTGGGGCTGCGGCAATGCGCAGATTTTTTCCGAGGTTTCGCCGCAGATGCACTGGGATTTTTCTCTGAAGCACGAAAAGCGCTGGCTGGAGCGCTGGGGTATGACCTATTACGGATGCTGCGAACCGCTGCATCTGAAAATCGGGATATTGCGGGAAATCAAAAACCTCCGCAAAATTTCCGTTTCGCCATGGTTTGATCTGACGAAAGGGTTGGAAAACGGCGCCGGAGATTATATCCTTTCAGTGAAACCCAGCCCGGCCATTTTTGCCGAGGATCGTTTTGATGAGACCCGCGCCCGGCGCGATATCGTGACGCTGTTCGATCAGTCGCGAGGATGCGGCGTCGAACTGGTCATGAAGGACATCAGCACGGTACGCAACGATCCTGAGCGCCTGCGGCGCTGGAGCGCGATCGCCATGGAAGAAGCCGAACGGCGGGGATAAATTGAATTGCGGATTGAGTAAAACAAGGCGGCAACGTTCTATTTTGAGTGTGTAAAATATACCGGAATGAAAGTGAACGATAAAAATCCTGCTGTGTATTATAAATGATCAGTTACAAAAATAAGGAATGATCCGGCAACGAATAAACGGATGAAATAAGGAGATGCAGATGAAAAAATTGGCATTAGGTGTAGTGGTGGCATTGCTCACATCCGTTTCGCTGGCGGATTCGATTACGGTCAATGCGGATGCGGCCGACCGGCAAATAACTGTTGGTGGCGCTATGGTGTGGGTATCACAGGTAACAGCCAGTAGTGGATCTGGTGCGCCCGGGACTATAGTCACATACGTCATTCCGTTCCAGCTTCCGGATATTGCCGGAAAACCAATCACAAACGTACAACTAAACGCTTACATTGTAAAAGGCTACCCTTATGGCGCGCCGCAGGAAACTTATGTTGATGTGTACGGAGGGCGCGTTGCTTCGAGTCCTGAAGTGATGAGTAACGATTGTAACAGCGCAACAGCTATTGGCGCTAAGATCGCGAAAATATCAAAGGGTGCCGAAACCTCCAATACGGTAAAGAGTGTTGAACTGACCGCTTCCTTTTTCCAGGACATCTACAAGAACGATGAAAGTGCCGCCGGCAAGTATGTTTTCCTTACGCTGAGACCGGACGTTGCCCCAGCCTCCGCGTCAGCTGTTATAACCTGGGCGACTGCCAACGATCCGAAAACGGAAAACCGTCCGACCCTCGTCATCAGCACAAAGTAAATGTAGAGGTATGGGTCGCCAGCCTAAAACCCGTCCTGACCAAGGACGGGTTTTAGGTTATAACTCGAAGAAAACAAAAGGGGACGGGAACGATAGATGAAAATACTGGATTACAGCATAGACCCCTTTAGTCGGCCCGCCTTTCGATCGTTCTTCAACCGTCCGAAAGGACCTGCGAGCTCTGCGTACACCGCCAGTGACCGGAGCATTCACCTGTGGGCGGTCGGCGGTATGGCCGACTATATGCTCTTCGTGGCTTTCAATGCGCTGATTATGCCCATTTTTACCACGGGCTTCGGTCTGAGTCCGGTGCTGGTGGGCTGGGCTTTGATGCTGCCCCGTTTATTTGATGCGTTGGTCGATCCGGTACTCGGTCATTTTTCGGATAATGTCCACACACGGTGGGGCCGGCGGCGGCCGTTTATTTTCGGTGCATCGGTTCTAGGAG
This sequence comes from uncultured Verrucomicrobiota bacterium, assembly GCA_964612095.1. GTDB lineage: Bacteria > Verrucomicrobiota > Kiritimatiellia > Kiritimatiellales > Tichowtungiaceae > Tichowtungia. The sequence goes on along the minus strand of CAZTEK010000006.1, from coordinate 24,070 downwards.
CCATCGTGTTGATGGCGATGTGGTGGTCCTCGCGGATTTGGGCGCCGGGGTTACAATTTGCGTATCTGCTGATCTGCAGCGTTTTGCTGTATTTCTGCTGGGGCGTTTTCAACATGACGCATGTTGCGCTGGGCTACGAACTTTCTGATGATTATCACATCCGGACCAAAGTGGTCGCCGTGCGCGCCATGTATTTTTCCGTGGCGGCATTCTGCGGCGGCTGGCTTTACTGGCTGGCTCTGCGGCCTGTTTTCGGCAACGAGATTAACGGCATCCGCTGCATTTCTGTGGGGATGGCTGCCATTATTCTGGTGGCGGGTCTGATTCCTGTTTTCACCTCACGCGAGCGGTTCCAGCACATCAACCGCAAGCATGTCAATCTGCTGGCGGCTATGCGTACCACCTTGAAGGTACGGGCCTTCGTATTGGTACTGCTGATACGGATTTTTCAGACTCTGGGGCTGTCCTTGTACGGTGCAATGTCGTTTTATATCGGCACGTACAGTGTTTGTCAGGGCGACAAATCATTGTTTTCCTCGCTGCAGGGGATTGTCGGGATCATCGGCTTTCTGACGTCCTTCGCTATGGTGCCGCTGTCGGCCTGGTTAAGCCAGCGGCTGGGGAAGCGGCGCGGTGTGATCTGGAGCTATGGCGCGGTATTTCTGGGAGCCGTTCTGTTGCCGTTTTTTGCGCGCCCCGGCGTGCCTTATCTGCTTTTGGCACACATGGCGATATTTGGGGTTTTCAGTATAATAAACATGATGTTCATGGCGGCCATCATGCCGGACATTTGCGATATCGACGAACTTGAATCCGGTCAGCGGCGTGAAGGGTTGTTTTCAGCTGTGATGTCTTTTGTCGGCAAGATTGAAAATTCAATCTGCATGCTGTTGAGCGGCTACCTGCTGGCCGCGTCCGGTTTCAATACGGAGATCGCCAAGCATATGGGTCAACAGGCGCCGGAAGTACTGAGCCGTCTGCGCTGGATGGGCTTTACACCCTACATCCTTTTTAGCGCCGTTACGTTTATCATCGCCCTTCGTTTTCCGATCACCCCGAAAATGATGGATGAAGTGCGCGCTAAACTCGATGCCCGCCGAACTTTTGAACCGGAGTCTGCGATAAATTCAGAAAAACAGGAGAAGTTATTATGAGGAAAACCGTTTGGGGTATTTTTATTCTGGCGTTGTATCTGCAATATTCCGTGCACGGAGCGACGCTTTCGAAAGAGACCGGTCCGGTTGTGTCGATTAGCGACCAGACGATTGTTTTCGGCGCCCTGACTCCGGCGCTGGCGGGCGGAGCACAGGCGAAGGCATCCGACGGCAGTTACGTCAACTTCGACTCCATCGTTAGCGGAGTCTCCGGCGATTCCCAAAACTGGACGATTTCCGGCGGACGGCTTGTCAGTACAGTTGCTCTGGCCGGACGTTCCGGTGCGGTGTTGCGCTGCATCGCCGCCGGGTCCACCCTTGATGTGACCATCGCCATCGATCCCGGCGCAGCCGATATGGCCACCGCGCAGGAGTTTGCAAATGTCTTTACGATAGGCGACCACGGTGGACAGCGCTTTTATTTCCGTCCGGCCACCGTTTTTGATATGTCGGGTCTCCCTATGTACGGCCGAATGGGCGGGCAGAGCTCCGAAGTGATTTTTGACTGCCGGGATCCTGTGAACCGGGCCCGCCCTAATTTTTTCCAGCTGGGTACACCGGTCGGTATACCGGTTGAAAATCTGACCATACAGAATCTTCATTTTATGGAAAACAAGGCCGCGATGCAGACCACGAAACGGGCGGCGACAATCAACTTCGGTACCTCGCCGTTGAATCAGCCAATGGCCCGCAATATTAAAATCCAGGACTGTGTATTCGAGCTGAATCTGGGCTACGGGCGGCTAGGCGACAAGCCGATTGCCAACGGAGATACCTACGCCATCAATTTCCGGACGTTCGCTGAAAATATCACCATCCGGCGCAACGAGATCATTAATCACGGGATGGGCATTGCGTTTGGCAATGGCTGCCGTGATGTACGGGTTGAAGAAAACATTTTCCGACTGGCCTGGAATGACTTCCTGCGGTTCGCATACAGCGATGTGTCAAAGCCCGAGGTGAAGTACCCCGATACCGACCGTGTCCGGGTGGCCTTCAATGCGATTTACGATCCGGTGGCCGACGATGAGATCCGGCATGTGGACACCGTGCAGACTTTCCAGAACACTGTGAAAGGGTTTCCCGGTACCATGCGGGATATCGAACTGATCGGCAATCTCAGCTTCCTGGGAGCTGAAGGGCTGAGGCAGCCGCCGCCTCTTTACCCGTCAGAGCAGGCCATCTTAAAGCGTATTTCTGCGGATTTCACCATTCCGGCAACCGATTTTTTGGGCGAGGGCGAGGCTTCGGTACTGATTGGTGCAAATACGGCCTCCGGCCCTGTGACCGTGACCCTGCCGGACATGAACACGGTGGGCGCATGGACCCGGCTGTATGTCGCCAAGGTTTCGGGCGACCCCAATACCGTGACCGTCGTCGACCCAAGCGGGGTTTTCAGCACGGTGGTGCTGACCAACCTTTGGGATAAAAATACCTATACGAAAAAAAGGGATGTCAAAACAGTAATTTCCATTCCCGGAATCGCAGCTTTGCGTGAGATCCATTCCGATCGCGTGATTACTGCAGCTGATTTTGCTAACGGAACCGCCGGAGCCACGGCCTGGAAAGTGAACACCTCTAACGGTCCGGTCACGCTTCAGATACCCGACATGAGCACGGTTCCTTCCCGGAAGTTTATGACTATTTCAAAAACCTCCGCTGATACGAATCCGGTCATCATCCAGATGAATAAGTCGGGGCAAAATATCATCCAGCGGGCTGCGATTGACGGCTCGGCCCAAACGGTGGCGGAATATCGCTTAAAAGCCCAGTGGGCCGGTGTTGTAATGATTAAACAAGATGACACATCAATCAATGTATCGGCCTCTGTTCCCAATCTGGCCGGATTCCGCATCCAGCGGTTCTATAATAACGGAACGAACGGACCCTATGGCGGCATGGCCGTGATCGGCAACCTGATGTACACCACGGATCTTCTTTACCGCCCGGAAGCACCGGTGGACAATCTCGTGCTGGCCTACAATACCGGCATCAAGCCGCGCCCGGGTGATGTGAATGGCGACGGGGTGGTTGATATCCACGACGGTTATAATCCGACGTCACCGGAGTTAGAATGGTACTATGTTCCAAACGGCATCCGCCGGCCGGAGGCTTTCGGCAATATCAGCTATGCTTTTGGCGCCTACTATCTTTCGCCCACCAGCGGAATCAACCTGAATTCCGGGAATCTGCAAACGAAGGCTTATACAAACAATGCGCAATTCGAGGCGCTCTTTGATGTGTCCAGCGCAGATAATCTCAGTCCGAAGACGGTGCAGCAGGCGATCGATCTGTCTAAAACAAAGAGCTCCGGGCCGGGCGCTGAACTGGGCGTGCACAAACTGATCGATTTTTCCACTTGGGCCGACGGACGGGGGCTGACCGGCACGTTCAAGGATATGTCTGCGCCAGCCGCACCGACGGCATCTTCCTCCATCACCGACAACACCGCAACGATCACCATCACCCCGAACGGAACTGCGGCGGTACATGAGTACGGCTCGCGTGTCTGGTATCTGGTGGACGGTGTTGCCTCACACACGTATGACGAGATTTCTAAAGCAGGTGCCGGGGTTTATGTGCGTGGCTCTGTGAATGAAAAGGTGACGGCCGCGTTGCCGCCATCCGGTTCGTGCTACCTGCATATGGCGCGCCGCTCGATCAACACGCAGACGGTGGTTTCAGCCCCGGTCCGTTTGAGATAGGTGTAGCTTGCAGTGGAGAGTATAATGGCCCTGCAGAACCGAAAAGGGGTGATAGGGTTATGATGCTGTTTAACGGGTTATTGCTAGGGATGATATTTTCACTTGTGGCGAAGGGGCCGGAGATCACGGTTCAGAACCAGACCGTTACGTTCGGCTCCCTGACTCCGGCGCTGGCCGGCGGCGCGCAGGCGCAGGCATCGGACGGCACCTACGTCAACTTTGTCTCCATCGTCGGCAAAATCTCCGGGGATACCAATAACTGGACGATTTCCGGCGGCCGACTGGTGAGCACGGTTGCTCTGGCCGGACGTTCCGGTGCGGTGTTGCGCTGTGTTGCCGCAGGCTCCACCTGTGATGTGACCATCGCCATTGACCCGGGCGCGGACGATGTGGCTACAGCACTGGAATTCCAAACCGCTTTTTCGGCGGGCGACCACGGCGGACAGCGCTTCTATTTCCGCCCCGCGACCAGCTTTGATATGACGGCGGCGAGCAGCATGTATAACCGACTGGGCGGCCAGAGTTCCGAAGTGATTTTTGACTGCCGGGATCCTGTGAACCGGGCTCGTCTTAATTTCTTCCAACTGGGAGTTGCCACCAGCAATGTAGTTCAAAATCTGACCTTCCAGAATCTTCATTTCGTGGACACTAAGGCTGCGATGCAGACGGCCAAACGGACCATAATGATGAATTTCGGAGCAGGGCCGTATGACAGGGTCATGGCTCGCAATATCAAGATTCAGGACTGTGTATTCGAGCTGGATCTGGGCTACGGTCGGTTGGGCGACAAGCCGATTGCCAACGGGGACATATATGCCATTAACTTCCGGTCTTTCGCAGAAAATATTACGATTCAGCGCAACGAGATCATTAACCACGGCATGGGTATCGTGTTCGCCAATGGATGCCGTGATGTGCGGGTGGAAGAAAACATTTTCCGGCTGGCCTGGAATGATTTCATGCGGATCGCTTGCAGCGATGTGACCGATTCGGCGCTGACGTATCCTGATACCGACCGTGTTCGGGTGGCCTTCAATGCGATTTACGATCCGGTGGCCGACAATGAAATCCGGCATGTAGACACCGTGCAGACTTTCCAGAACACCGTGAACGGGTTTCCCGGTACCATGCGGGATATCGAACTGATCGGCAATCTCAGCTTCCTGGGAGCTGAAGGGCTGAGGCAGCCGCCGCCTCTTTACCCCTCAGAGCAGTCATTGATCCACCCGGTTTCTACGAACTATACGGTTCTGGCCTCAGAATTTCTGGGCGAGGGCGAGGCTTCGGTGCGGATCGATGCGAATACGGCCTCCGGCCCTGTGACCGTGACCCTGCCTGACATGAATACAGTTGGTAATTATACCCGGCTATATGTGGCCAAGGTTTCTGGCGATACCAATACCGTTACCATTGTTGATCCGAGCGGGGTTTTCAGCACGGTGGTGCTGACCAATCTCTGGGAAAAAAACACCTATACAAAAAAAGGATCTGTTGCGACGGTTCTTTCCATTCCGGGAATAGCCGCCTTGCGTGAAATCAATTCCGATTGCGTGATTACTACGAATGACTTTATCAACGGAACCGCCGGAGCCACTGCCTGGAAAGTGAACACTTCCAACGGTCCGGTCACTCTTCAGCTGCCTGATATGGGCGCAACTCCCTCAGGGCTGATCATGACAGTTTCCAAAATCTCTGCTGACACAAATCCGGTTATCCTCCGGATGAGTAAGGGCGGACAGACAATATCCCTGAAAACCAAGATAGACGGTTCCGGCGAAACGGCCACAGAATATCGTTTGAAAGCCCGCTGGGCCGGTGTCTATATGTCGAAAGCAACCGCCACATCTATTAGCATGACGGCCTCTGCTCCAAATCTGGCCGGATTCCGCATCCAGCGGTATATGTATAATGGAACGAACGGACCTTACGCTGGCATGGCGGTGGTTGGCAACCTGATGTACACCACGGACCTTTTTTACCGGCCGGAGGCGCCGGTTGACAATCTCGTGCTGGCCTACAATACCGGTATTCAGACGCACTCAGGCGATGTGAACGGCGACGGGGTCATCGATATCCACGACGGCTACAATCCGGGCTCGCCGGAGACGGAATGGTATTATGTAACCAACGGAATCCGCCATCCGGAGGCTTTCGGGAATATCAGCCAGACATTTGGCGCCTACTATCTTTCGCCCACCAACGGCATCAACCTGAATTCCGGGAATCTGCAAACGAAGGCTTATACAAACAATGCGCAATTCGAGGCGCTCTTTGATGTGTCCAGCGCAGATAATCTCAGTCCGAAGACGGTGCAGCAGGCGATCGATCTGTCTAAAACAAAGAGCTCCGGGCCAGGCACTGGCCTTGGTGCGCACGAGCTGATCACCTTTTCCACTCGGGCTGACGGACGGGGGCTGACCGGCACATTCAAGGATATGTCCGCGCCGGCCGCGCCGACGGCTACCGCCACAACCAATGGAACTACTGCGACAATCACCATCACCCCGAACGGCACCGCTGCGGTGCATGAGTACGGCTCACGCATCTGGTATCTGGTAGATAGTGCGGCTTCGCACACCTACAATGAGATCATCAGTCAGGGAGCCAGTCGCTATGTGAGGGGTGCCCAGAGCGAAATCATTATAACGAACCTGCCGCCATCCGGTTCGTGCTACCTGCACATGGCGCGCCGTTCGATCAATACGCAGACCGTTGTCTCTACGCCCATTTCATTGTCATCCTCTTCGATAATGGCTCCGCTGGCCGGATTCAGTGTCTCACCGGCTTCGGGAACCGCGCCGCTGGCGGTGACTTTCACGGACACTTCGAGCGAATCGATCACCAACCGCTACTGGAACTTCGGTGACGGCACCACCACCAACACCACGGCGACATCTCCGGGTCACACCTACAGCTCGACCGGCACTTATACGGTTGTATTGACGGTGAGCGGTCCGGGCGGCTCAGCCACCAATACGCAGAGCAACGTGATCACGGTCGTCGCGCCTATATATGTCACCGCCTCTACGGCTGACAGGCAGCTGACTTCTATTGGGGGGCTTTCGGATAATATAACCGCCACAGCCGGTTCCGGATCGCCGGTAACAACCACCAACACATACGTCATACCGTTCCAGCTTCCGGCGATCTCGGTTGGGCAAACCATCACGAACGTTCAGTTTGCCGCGTTCCTGATCAGCGGATACACCTTTGGGTCGCCGGGAATCCAAGTGTATGTCGATGTTTTTGGCGGACGTGTTGATGTGAGTTCCACCGTGTCGACGAACGATTGGAAAGCCTCGACCCTTCTTGGCGATAATATTGCGCAGATATCAAAAGACTATACTGCCACGAATATGGTGAAAAGCGCTGTTTTGACGGCTTCGTTTTTCCAGGACATCTACGCCAACGACACCAACGCCTCCGGCAAGTATGTCTTCCTCACGCTGAGACCGGATGCCGCGAGCCCCAATGCGTCAGCCGTTACAACCTGGGCGACGGCCAACCATGCGACCCTTGCCAAGCCAACGCTCACTTTCACCGTTATAGGGGGAAATTAGCGGGAGAATTCTCATTCAAAACGTTACAATTCCCGGGGACAGCCCAGGCGCGCAGCCGGTTAACATACGGATCGTTGTTTCTACACCGGTTCGGTTGAGCTAATTTTATCGATCAAACTTAAGAGGAGAAAGAACGTGAATCTGGGAAAAATAAAACCTGCCCGCAAGGCGCGCATCGGACTGTATGCCATCGGCTTGCATCATTACTGGGGACAGTTTGATGGATTACTGGAGCGGCTGTTGCGCTATAACAACTTTATTGCCGGAGAACTGGGTCAGTGGGGCGAGGTTCACAACTTCGGCATGGTGGACACCGAAACGAAGGCGCAGGAAGCCGGCGAGTTTTTTAATGCCCGTAATGTCGACATTCTTTTTTGCTTCGCATCCACTTACTCCACCAGTGGAAGCCATATTGCCGTGGTGCAACGCTGCCAGAAACCGGTTATTGTACTTAATCTGCAGCCGGTTGAGCGGATGAACTATGACAAGACCGGCACCGGCGAATGGCTGGCGCACTGCTGCGCATGCTGCGTTCCGGAAATATCCAACGCATTTGTCAGAGCGGGAATTCCTTTCCATGTGGTCAGCGGACTGCTCGGATTGAAGCAACAGCCGGAAGGATCCATCGTAAATGAAGTTACTGCTCATCTGCCGGATGCGCAAAATGCGTGGAGAGAAATTTCAGAATATGCCCGTGCGGCTACAGCGGTCCGGACATTAAAAACCGGCCGCATGGGGGTTCTCGGCCACACCTATCCGGGTATGCTGGATATGTACAGCGATTTCACGATGGTGACTGCGCAGACCGGTCTGCATGTAGAAGTGCTGGAAATGTGCGATCTGGCCGTGCGGGTCAAAGAGGTGACAAGCCGGGAGCGGAAACAGAAAATGGACGAAGTGGCGGAAATGTTCGTGATTAGCGAAGACTCTCCGGCGGATCCGCTGGCGAAAAGGCCGACCGCAGAACAATTGGAATGGGCCTGTACAGTCGCCGTCGCACAGGAAAAAATGGTGCGTGAATTTGATCTGGATGCTCTCACCTATTATTACCGCGGCCGGGAAAACAACGCGTATGAGCAGATACAGTCCGGTTTTATTCTGGGCCATTCGCTGCTGACCGGACGCGGTATTCCTTGCTCAGGCGAGGGCGATATGAAAACCGCAATCGCAATGAAAATCTGCGACGCTCTGGATGTCGGCGGAAGTTTCTGCGAGATTGTCGCCTCCGACTTTGCCGAGCAAACGATTATCATGGGGCATGACGGTCCGTTCCATATTGGAATCTCTGACCAGAAACCTGTTTTGCGCGGCCTCGGCCTGTACCACGGAAAAAAAGGCTCCGGTGTTTCAGTTGAAGCAAAAGTTAAAACCGGGCCGATCACCAATCTGGGGATCACCCAGACATTGGATGGCCGGCTGAAAATGATTTCGAATCAAGGGATCACCACGTCCGGCCCGACGCTGATGATCGGTAACACCATGACCCCCGTGCAGTTTGCCAAAAACCCATCAGCATTTATGAATGAGTGGTTTGCGATGGGGCCGACCCATCACTTTGCAATGTCGACCGGACACAATACCAGTCTGTTCAGCAAAGTGGCGATGTTGATGAATATCCAGCTTGAATCGGTCTGTTAACAACACGAGTTTTTATTATGTCTTTCAATGCTAAAGCCTTCAGCAACCCCCTGTCATCCATGCGTCCTATGCCTCTTTGGACATGGAACGGCAATATGACTCGTGAACGAATTACCGAAACCATGCAGCAGTTTAAGGAGCAGGGCATGGGTGGAGTTTTTATTCACCCGCGCCCCGGCATGATTACGGAGTATCTTTCCGATAACTGGTTTGATCTTTGGAGGTGGGCGCTGGAAGAAGCCAAGAAGCTCGGGCTGGAATGCAATATCTATGACGAAGACACCTATCCCAGCGGATACGGCGGCGGGCATGTGGCTGACCGTGTCCCTGATGCGGCCGCCCGTTATCTGGTTGCTAAGCTGATTCTTCCCGGAGAAAAAATTCCTTCAGCCGCCGACACATTATGGATTGAGGAATTGCCGCACAGCAATGCCAAGCTTTTCGTTATGACCCGCCCGGCCAATCCCACGCCATGGACGGCCTGGCACCCGCCGGTCGATATGCTCGATGCGCGCGTTTCAAAAACCTTTATCGAAGCCACACACGAAGCCTATGCCGCGCACGTCAGCGATGAGTTTGGAAAAAATATCTTCCATGTTTTCTCGGATGAACCGACATGGATGATGCGCGACGAGCACTGTCGTGACGAGCGCTCGCTGCCCTTTACACCGGAATTATTCCCGGAATTTAAAAAAGATCACGGCTATGCACTGGAGGGGCGGATTATCGACCTGTTTATTCCGGGAGAAGCCGGCCGGACAACCCGCTACGATTATTACAGCACCCTGCAGAGAATCTGGCTGAACAACTTTCTGCGCCCAATTTATGAATGGTGCGAAGCTCATCATCTGAAGTACACCGGCCACTTTATGGAACACGAATGGCCGTTGCCGCTGAATCAGGGCAGTACCATGGATGCCATGCGCTGGATGCACACCCCCGGCATCGATCTGCTCGGATTCCAGTACAATTTTAATGATCCATCCAAAAACGACTGGATGCTTTTAAATATCAAAGAAGCCGCCAGTGTCGCCCGCCAACTGGGGCGTGAACGCGTGCTGTGCGAATCCCACGGCGGCGGAGGGCACAATCTGCGGCTTGAACAGTTTAAGGAGTTGACCGACTGGGCGATTGTTCACGGCATCAATCTGATTAATCCGCACATGAGCGACCAGACTCTGGCCGGAGCACGCAAGTTCGATTGGCCGCAAACCCTCAGCGATCACAGCCCGTGGTGGCCGGAATATCATCTCTATGCCGATCACACCGCACGTCTGACAGCGGCTGTAACACAAGGTGAACTGGCCAACCGGACTCTGCTTTTGCATCCCAGCACTTCAGGCTGGTTGCACTTTATTCCGGAAGAGGTCGATGGAGTTTTCAATGAGCCTCTGATGGCGTTGCGCCATAGTCAGTGTACGCTGATTAAAATGCTGGCGGATCGCCAGGTTGATTTTGATCTGGGCGACGAATTGCTGATGAAAGAGTTCGCCGGAGTCGAAGGAGGAAAGTTGCGCATCGGCCGGGCCCTCTATGATCAAGTGATTCTGCCGGAACACATGGAAAATTGGTGTGAATCCACTTTATTGCTGATGCGGAAATATTTGCAAGGCGGGGGCATCCTGCTGGCACTTGGCCGCCCGCCGGAACGGGTCAATGGTCGTCTGGATTCCCGCCCGGTTGAACTGGAAGCCGAGTTCCCCAACGGCTGGCGGCGTGCGGGCAGTCTGGAATCTCTACATGAACAAATCATTAAAATCTGTCCGCCGCGAATTGCTCAAAGCGACGGATCCCCGCTTCCAGCCGGTGTCCACCATCAGTTCCGGATATTGGAAAACGGAGACAACCTGCATTACATCGCTAACGCCAATCATGCCGCTTGTGTCTTCAGAATCCGGATCAAGGGCCGCAGCGCAAAACAGCTGAATACCTTCGATGGAAGCCTGTCATATATGCCGGTAGAAGATTCCGGCGGCATGATTACGGCGGAAATTGAACTGCCGGAAGCCGGACACCTGCTACTGATCAGTTCGATGGAGGGAAACTCGGTTGAAATTAACTTGGCCCGCCCGGCGCGAATATTTAAACCGATCGGGGCGTTTACAGCGGTCCGCCGCACAGCCCCCAATCTGCTGACGATTGACTACTGCACCATTTCGTTTCGCGGGAAAACTCTAGAAAAATCCAACGTAATGGATGCCGATCTCTGGATCTGGCAGCAGTTGGGATTTCCCCGGAATATCTGGGACTGGTCGGTTCAGTTCAAAGACAGCTACAGCCGATATACTTTCGATGACACGACAGGCTTTACTGTGGAATACCGGTTCATGGCCGATGCAGCACGAAAAACTTTGAACAGCATTGAGCTGGCGCTGGAGCGTTCGCATCTCTACCGGATTTCGGTTAACGGGCAGCCGGCGGACTTTTCGAATGCCGTCGGCTGGTTCGACCAGGAAATCCAGAAAGCTCCGATCGGGACGTTTTTGAAAAATGGCGAAAATGTCATCCGGCTGGAGATCGACCGATTTGATATTTTCTGTGAAATTGCCCAAATTTATTTACTTGGAGAATTCTCCACTCGGCCGGTCGATACCGGTTTTTGCATAACTGACCCAGTTCCGCTTTGTGCAGGCGATTGGGTTCAGTGCGGTTTGCACTTTTACAGTGGACGAATGATTTACGAAGCAACGCTGGATATTCCAGATAAGGCCCGGCAGTTGACTGTGCGCATTCCCGAATGGGAAGGTGCAGCGATCCGTATCCGGCTGGATGGGAAAGAGGCTGGATTTATCGCATTCCCGCCTTACGAGCTGTGCGTTCCGGCGCCGAAGACGGGTACACATCGACTGGAAATCGAAGTAATTGGAACTTTGAGAAACCTGCTCGGATCACACTTTTGTGACGGTATTGCCTCGCGCTGGTCATGGGAAAATCATCCCAGGACAGCGCCGGCAGGAAATGTCTACCGGTTTGTTCCGCAAGGACTGATTGGGCCGGTGGAATACGCCATCGAAACCTGATAAAAATAAGACCCAGCGGACTTCTTCGGGTTGTCAGAAGGGTTAGCCTAATTCAAATCCGGCTGCGCCGAAAAGGAAGTCCGTATTTCCTGTTCGTTGCTTACCCAAACACATGCGGGTAAGCACTCTGGAGGTTTCGAATCCATGCGATTTAATAAGATCCTCGCTTTGTTTGTTGGCGGGCAGGATATCTGTCATGACAGGCCTGTCTGACAGTCGGGTTAGTAATCCCTGTATAATCTCGCGGCCGGCGAAGGCGCTGGTTGCAACAACCGGGCCAAGAAAATCGGCGTGAAAACCGGTTCTTGCAAATCCAAATCCGAAATCTGATGACCCGCTTTTCCTGTACTGCACCGCAGGACCGTGAATCGAAAGATTTTTAAGCAGAGGGGTCCGGTTTGCACCAAACGCGACGTTGTCCAGACTGGAGATTTCGGTCCAATCCAAAATGTCTGTTACATGGCCAGACACGCCGCCTGTTAATCTCGGGGATTCACTCACGTAACGGACGATCGGTTCTTCCTCTTTGAATCCGAGTTTCAGATAAACAGGCCTTCCCATGTCGGTGGCATCCAGCTTGATTGATTCAACATGCCTCTGCTTCAGATATGAAATACATTGTCTTATTAATTGGCTGGCCAGTCCGCGACCTCTGAATTCCGGATGAACCAGGATCATTCCGATCCAGGCCATTTCGGCATCATAGCTGATCGTGCTGGCGGTTCCGCAAAGGATGCCGTCCTCTTCGGCGGCGAAAACGCCGTCCGGATCGAGATCAATCAACCTCTGCCAGTCGGCATCCAGCTGATTCCAATTAACAATCCGGCACAGATCCGTTCCGCGGGGAATATCACTGCGCTGCATTCTCCGAATTTCAATCATGATTACTCCTCACTCAAAGGGGGGCTCGTGGCGGTGTTGCCGGAGGCCAATCCGCCGCAGGAAGTTTCACGGTAAAGACTGGGCAGATCTCGGCCCCATGGTGTGGCTGCTCGAGGGTCCGGTTCCGATACGATACAATTCC
>CAZTEK010000006.1:0-10869 GCA_964612095.1 uncultured Verrucomicrobiota bacterium | reverse complement strand
ACTGATAAAAACATACGGCAACAAATATAAAGTAACCAAACAGTTTTATATGACAGCCAAAAAATTGCCGGACGGGCTGGGGAAGATCAAGCTTTGATGCCGTTTAGGAGCAACTCAGCGACTGACTTTTTTGCAAGCTGAAGGACTTTTGGGTCACAGAGATCTAGCTCCAGCGATCGAGAGAGTGTAAAGCGGTTGGAACAGTAAATCATGCAGTTTCCGATCAGGCTGATTAGCAAAAAATGCGGGTCGAGATTAAGTCGAACCGTGCCTTTTTTCTGCCCGATGTGCAGCGCTTTAACCAGCAACTCAAGCATAGGGCTTTTGCTTGGAGAGTTTGGCATTTTGTCCAGACTGCGACCCAAGTTCAGGTTTTCCCAGAGAAGCAGTCGCACAAATTCCGGATTAGTTTGAATAAAGGAGAAGTAGCCTGAGACGATATCTGGGATGATTTTTTCGATCGGATCTTCAGGATGGAGCGTTTCAAGTTCGAGCGTTTCAAGTTTTTTATATTCGGCTTCCAGCGCGGCCTGGTAGAGCTTTTCCTTGTTCCCAAAATAGTGGTAGACCATGCGCTTGTTGACGCTGGCCTTTTTTACGATTTCATCCACACTGGTACCGGAAAAACCTTTTTTGGCAAAAAGGCGGATGCCAACTTTCAGGATGCGTAGTCGACTTTTTTCTCCTTTTGGGGTGAACTTATTCATGTAGCAGAGGATCGAACAAAAGAAAGAGAAAAACAAGATCGTTTTTGATTCCTGATGGCTTAATTAGGGTGCCTGTCCGGCTTCACTTCTCTGTACTGTGTGCAGAGTGAGCCTAAGGGAGGGAATCATCGACATAAAAACTTGTATGAGCTACTTATGAGAATGGTTCGGAAAGGATCCCTTAAGTCGTCATGAGCAAAAAACAATTATGGCTTGTGCTGCCGGTCTCCGCGCTGTTTCTCTTCAGCTTGTGCGCACAGTCCTGCCGGAGTATGGATACAGTTGAGACCTTTAAAAACCCCATTATACCGCTGGAACGGCAAGGGGGTGCCGATCCCGCGGTTTTGTATTATCAGGGGGTGTTTTATTTTTATTCCACCAACCCCGACGGGTCGGTCTTTACTTCCACCAATCTGGTGAACTGGAGCAAAGGGCCTGTGATTTTGCCGGATGAATTGAAAGGCGTCTGGGCTCCGGAGGTTTATTGCCACCCGGAAGACGGCAAATTCTACCTGTACTACACCCAGAGATATAAAATCGGCGTAGCAGTAGCCGACAGGCCTGACGCGATGTTTAAGGATTTGGGGTTCATTGTGATCGATGCGATCGACGCGCATCTGTTCCGCGATGACGATAGTCGGCTTTATCTTTATTTTACTCACACCCCCGACTTTTCGATGCACTGCGTGCCCATGAAAAGCCCGGCGGAAACTGGCGGGCCAATCACTAAACTTTTCGAGATATCGCAGGACTGGGAGAAACACTCCTTTCCCATCAATGAGGGACCTTGGATGCTGAAGCGCAATGGGATTTATTATCTTCTGTATTCGGGCAGCAACGGACAGTCTCGCTATTACGCCATCGGATGCGCCACGGCACCGACGCCCATGGGCCCCTTTACCAAGTATCCGGACAATCCCGTATTCCAGGATTTGGAAAATGTCAGCTGTGCAGGCCACGGGTCTGTGACGCCGGATCGGGCCGGTAACCTGTGGCACTTGTACCATCAGAAAATCAGCGCCTCGACCATCGACTGGGCACGCGACGTCTGCCTCGATCCGGTTCGGTTTGATAAAAACGGTCGTTTTGGCGGAACGCCCACCCGGGGAGTGGAGCAGCCGGTTCCGGTGATGGATCCGGATTTGATATGGAGCCCCGAGATCACACCACGCGGCGCGTTCTTTAATAACACGGTGACGATCTCTTTGTCGTCGCGCACTGACGGAGCCAAAATCTACTACACCACGGACGGTGCCGAACCCAATCGCTTTTCAGCCGTGTACAAAAAACCGTTTGTGCTGGAAAAGAGCGCTACGGTAAAAGCCCGGGCCTGCAGAAAAGGAATGCGTGCCAGCACGGTTTCTGTACAGGTGTTTACTCAGACTGACCGGGAGCTTGTTCCCAATCCGGCACCCGATGCAGCGTCCAGAGACCCCGGGTTTGATGTGTTTCCAAAGCCCGTTTTCAACTGGAGAGAATTAAAAACTCATGGTGTTGTGCCGCCTCAGAACAAACCGCACGAGACCTCTGCTCCATAGCAGAAACGGCTACTGGCTGACTGCGTGGTTGAGGCGTTTGGCCTCGCAATTCGCTTATCGGAGCCATTGAGTAAGATTTTCGGCGACGAAAGAGTCGTCGGTCCATTGCGGGTAGGCGGCGCAGATGCGGTCAAGTTCTTTTGCCTGGCCGGGCGATAGTTTTTCTTTTGGATTGAGTGTGCGAATGGAGGGAACAAGCCCCTGTCTGCGCAGTACTTCCATGATTCCTGGAATGCAGCCTTTGAAGCCGTTTGCGGCATCAAACACGGCGGCGTTCATGTCAGTGATCTGTTGATTAACGGTCAGCAAATTCAGATCGAGCGATGTCTTTTTCCGGGCTTCTTTGAGCTCGTTCAGTAGGCGCACGGCGGCCTGGGTCCACACTCCCCAGTGGCCGAGCAGCCCGCCGGCAATCTGCCGGGTTTTACCATTCCATTCAAACGGCGTGAGCAGGTCGATGACGATATTGTCGTCGTTGCCCGTGTAGAGCGCAATATCGTCGCGCCCGACATCCATGCAGGCCCGCACCACGTCCCAGGTGAAATAGCGGTTGAATGGCGCCATTTTGACGGCAACAACATGCTCAATCTCCATGAAGGAGCGCCAGAAATCGTAAGAGAAAACGCGTCCGCCGACTGCTGGCTGCAAGTAAAAGCCGATGATCGGCAGAATAGAAGAAATTTCCCGGCAGTGTTTAATAATTTCCTCTTCCGGGTCGTTCTTAAAAGCGGCCAGGCTGATCAGGGCGGCATCAAACCCGAGTGATGTCGAAAACTCTGCTTCTTTGAGTGCCTGTTCTGTCCTGCCGCAGACCCCGGCGATGGCGGCGAATGCGCGTCCTGTTTCCGCGCGTTTTTCTTTGATCACTCCGATAGCGCTTTTCAAGACCGGTTTAAAAAGAGCGACCTCCGGGTTGCGAATTTCGAACTGGGTGGAATGGACGCCAACTGCGATGCCGCCAGCTTCGGCATCAAAGTAATAACGCATGAGCGCCCGTTCGTGTAATTCACTCCAGCTTCCGTCTTCATTCAAGGCCAGCGGGAGGGCCGGAATTACCCAGCCTTCCTGCAGGAATGTTCTTAATGACTTCATCAGATACACCGCCCGTAGATTATTCGGTTAAAATTCCCCGTTACGCACTTCAAACTTTGTGGGTTTCCCTAGTGTTTTTCCGCCGTTTTTCACCCATTCGGCAGTCCATTCGATCAGCATATCCGGAGTTACTTCCGGCGCGCCGAACAGACGGATGGCTTTGCCGGCATTATTCAGCCAGGTGGTTTTCTGTTCCTCGCCGATAAAGACGGGCTTTTTATTGAGAAGGGTTCCGAAAGCTTCTGCTGTTTGGCGGATAGAGTGGCTTCCCGGCCCGGTTACATTCAGAGTGGATGCGGGACTTTCAGCAAGGGAGGATGCCGAAATAATATGGGCGATAGCATCACCCTGCCAGATGCAGTTGAACCGGCTCATACTGATGTCGATGGGTTGGCAGGACAAAACTCGTTGTGCGATATCCACCAGTACGCCATAGCGCATCTCGACTGAATAGTTCAGGCGGATCAATACAGCACGAAGGCCCTCGTTTTCTGATGCATTGCGAAATTCGGCCTCGCGTCCTCGGCAGGACGCGGAATACGCTCCATCTGACGCTGTAGGATCCGTTTCGGCAGAGCCTGAAGAATCCGTCGGAACAAACGAGTAAACGCACCCGGTAGATAGAGCCGTGATGCGGGCGTTTTTAAAACGCCGCGTCACGTTACGGGGCATTTCAACATTCATTTTATGAAGCAAATCCAAGTTGGTGCTGCTGCCGAATTTAACGCCAGCCATAAACCAGATGTTTTCAACATCGGGCAGGGCGGTCAGCTCATCAGGGTCGCTCAAATCGCAGGCAATAGACTGTATTCCGGCGCGCTCGAATAAACTTCGTGTGCCGGATGACAAAAATCGGGATACAGCGATTACGCGATTTTTCTGTTTGTTGTGCTCAAAGCAACGGTTCAGCATCAGGCTGAGGTGCAGACCCATTTTTCCTGCAGCCCCCAGCACCAGCACGTCGCCTTGGATCTCACGGGCTGTCTTTAGCGCACAGTCCCGGGGACGGGAAATATACTCATCGAGAGTGTTTTCAGTAAAGGGCGGCGACATCAGAGTTCCTAATTAAAAGTAACCTTATAGTTATAATAGGCCTTGACGGCAATGTTTTTTTTTAGTTTTTTAAGCTGTATGCGTGAAAAAGGGCGAACCGTAGAGTTGCTGAGTGATTTGATTGCGATCCCGAGCGTCAGTCCGGAAGGCGATCCCGGAACGGATCAAACGGGTGAAATCCGTATGGTTGAGTATCTGGAAAAACAGATGCGTGCCTGCGGAGCGCAGACGCAGGTGCAGCCGGCACGCCCGGGGCGGCCTAACTTGATCGCATCGTTTAAACCGTCCGGGAAAATGATTCGGCGAATTGCATTTGCTCCGCATTTGGACACGGTGGGCGTGGCCGGAATGACAATCCCGCCTTTTAGCGGCGAGGTGCGCGACGGGCGGATTTATGGCCGCGGAGCTTGTGATACCAAAGGACCGGCTGCCGCAGCGCTTTCTGCCATGCAGAGGCTGGCGGAGGCCGGCGAACTGCCTGCAAAACATACCGAATGGATGTTTCTAGGTCTGGCGGGGGAAGAGGATGGAAGTTTCGGTGCGCAGGCGCTGTGCGAGTCGGGGTTTGACGCAGATCTGGTGGTCGCATTGGAGCCGACCGACAACCGGGTCGTTACTGCCCACAAAGGAGCTCTCTGGCTGAAGCTGCAAACGGTCGGCCGCTCAGCACACGGCTCTGCACCGCAACGGGGCGACAATGCGATCTATAAAATGGCACGGGTGATTTCGGAATTGGAAAAGCTGAGTAATGATTTTGCTAAAAAAATACATCCTGCGCTCGGCGGCGCATCGCTGAACGTGGGACGCGCAATGGGCGGAACTCGTATTAACACGGTACCGGATTCCTGTGAGGTTTTGGTTGATATTCGTACGCATTCCTTTTTCACAGGCGTGGCCGCGCTGGCCGCAGTGCGTCAGGCTCTGGCCCCGGAGACCCAGATTGATGTGCTGCGCGACGCATGTCCATTGGAGGCTGATTCGTGCGATCCATTAATAAAGGCACTGCTGAAACAGTCTGGCGGGCAGAGCTCTGCCGATTGGTTCTCGGATGCTTCAGTCTTTTCAGAATACGGAATTCCGGCGGTGGTTTTCGGGCCCGGCTCAATAAATCAGGCTCATACGGCTGACGAGTGGATCGAGATGAACTCGCTCAACGCCGCGCACAATATACTAAAACAGTTCATTCAGCAGGTAAATGAACAGGATAGAGATTTCCTGGCATAATTTGACCTCTCCGGAACAGGTGAAGGCGATTGACCGAAATTCTTATCACCTTCAAGCGACCGAACCTGTGTAGACAACCGTATAGAATATACCGTGCGGAAAATGAACGAATGCGATGCCGTTATATAATATAAACTAGTAGTTACAAAAAAGAGGGGCTATTGGCCAGGGAGCAAGGATAAAAGAGAAAATGAATAAATCAGAGCAGGCAGGACATTTTTCAGAGGACGGCTTGGAGTATATTGTTACCACACCCCATCCGCCCCGCGACTGGACGAACTACATGTGGAACGGAACCTATCTGGCCAACGTCAGCCAGAACATGAACGGTAGTTCGCTTTATCAAAACGAAGCCGGCATCCTCACCAATCTCTTTGGCCGGCAGGACGATCTGCGGCCCCAACGCTCGGTGTATATCCGGGATAACGATACGGATGAATTCTGGAGCGCTTCCTACCGTCCATGCTGTACCGACCAGGACGAATTCGAGTGCCGCCACGGGTTGGGCTATTCCATTCTGACCACCAGGAAAAACGGCATCCGTGTTGAGTTCCGTATTTTTGTTCCCCGCAACGAAGCGGGTGAAATCTGGAGTATCCGCGTTAAAAACGAATCGAAGAAAGCGCGCAACCTTTCACTCTTTACGGCGACCGATATCATGCTGGACGGCGTCAACATGCCGTATGGTTATCTGGGCGCGCTTCGCGCTGAGTATCTGAAAGAGGATGGATTCCTGTTTTTTCAGAACACCAGCCACAATGTCGTCAAAGAAAAATACAGCGCCATCATGTATCCGGATCATAAGCCGGACCGCTGGGATACCAGCAAAGAAGAGTTTCTCGGCCGGTACAGAAACATGGCGCGGCCTGAAGGGGTGGAAAAAGGAGAACTGTCCAACAGTATTTCCAGTGTGGAGTACCTCATTGGCGCATTGCAGCACAATCGGAAGCTCAAAGCCGGCGCATCCTTCTCCATCAACGTGGTGCTGGGATTGGTGCAGAATGTTAAAGAAGCCCGCCGGATGAAGCGTGTGTTTGAGGATGCCGCACGGATTGAGAAAGAGTTCGAAGCGATGAAAGCGGCCAATATCAACCGGACGCGGGGCCTGAAACTTCAAACTCCAGACGGCGATTTCAACCGCCTTTTCAGCGTCTGGCTGAAACACCAGCTCTATCTGATGGCCGACTGGGCCCGCTTCTACTTCAAAGGCTATCGCGACACCTGTCAGGATGCCGCCGGGATGAGCATCCTGAATCCGGACCGCGCCATCGACATGTTGAAGAAAGCTCTGCGTAATCAGCGTAGTGACGGGTTCTGCCCGCGCGCTTTCCGGGTCGCCAGCATGGATATCGGCGCTGCCGATAAACACTATTGCGACGCACCTTCATGGATATCTCACACAACGGATGCCATTCTCCGTGAAACCGGCGACCTCTCCATGCTGGATGAAGTCGTCGAATATTCCGATTCCGGCAAGGCAACGGTCTGGGAACATAACCTGAAGGCGATTGAGTTTCTCTGGAACGATCGCGGCGAAAACGGCCTTAGTCTGATGCACTTCGGCGACTGGTGCGACCTGCTTGACCGGGTTGGGGTCAAAGGGCTTGGCGTCAGTGTTTGGATGAGTTTTGCGCTGGCGCGCGCACTGAGTCTGGTTGCGCAGATGGCCGACTGGAGAGGTGAGAAGGAAACAGCGAAACTCTGTCGCAACCGGTTTAAAGAGCTGCGCAAGAACCTGATGAAGACCGGATGGGACGGCAAATATTTCCTGGTTGCAATCAACGATGAGGGCATGCCCATCGGCACCTCGAAAGCCAAAGAGGGCAAGGTGTACATCAATCCGCAGTCGTGGGCCATGCTGTCCGGTGTTCTGGATGCGAAAGAATACACAAAAATCGCCGAACGCATCGAACCCATTGTCGATACGCCGGTCGGTCCGGTGCATTGCTGGCCCCCTTATACCGTCTATCAGCCCGGTATTGGGCATTTGAGTGGTACGCCTCCGGGATTTTACACGAACGGTAACGTTTATTGCCACGCGGCCTCTTTCAAGGTGGCTGCGGACTACGCCGCCGGCCGCTCCGATAAGGCGTTCGACACCCTGATGCGCATTTTGCCGTCTGCAGAGCGCAGTGAGCCATACGTTCAGGCCAGCGGATATGTCGGCCCCACCGCTTTGCGTCGGAAACATCACGTTTCCGATGACCCGTGGCGCACCGGAACAGTTGCTTGGAACTTCTTGAACGTGATCGATAAGATGCTCGGCTTCGAACGCACGCTGGCCGGATTCAGCCTGAATCCGCAGATCCCATCCTGCTGGAAGGCGGTGTCCTACACCCGTCCGTTCCGCGGCATTAACTTCGAAGTTGAAGTGAAGCGGGGCCTCAAGCCGAGTATCACGATTGACGGCACGCCGATTGACGGGAATTTCATCTCGGTTCCCGCCGGAAAAAACAGCAAAAAGACAGTCAAGATCGTTTGCGTCGTGTCAATTATGACATAAGCAGACAGCGGCAAAAAACGAAGCGCTGGCCAGGGTGATGTATGGAAGCGGAAACGAAGCTATGCTGTAGACCATAGTATAGTTCGGATTAAATGGGCCAACCCACGGAAGCCCAGTTGCTTCATGCATAAATCCTATGGGACTGCGGCAAGATGAAGAAAATAGTAATAGGTCTAGCTGTTGCATTGCTCACATCCGTTTCGATGGCGAGTATAATTTCCGTCGATATTACGGACGTCGCAGGCAACAACACGATGTCTGCGGGATCTCTAGCCGGTGCCCCCGGTGTGAGGACGAATAATTGGAACACGATAAAGGCGGCTAGCGGCACTAATAGCTTTACGAGCGGGCTGAAGTATAGCGACGGAACCGCAGTTGCCGCTCCATTCAAAATCACCTATGCAGGGTATCAGAGTTCGATAGGGGCCTCTGGCTTAACAGATGATAAACTGATGTTTGTCGGCTACGCTCAGGACAGGGAGTCAGCGGGGTATTATCCGATGCGCGTTACACTGACGAATATTCCTTTTTCTAAGTATGATATCTATATTTACGCTGACGCCGCCTATCAAAACGGCGGCGGCAAGATTTCTATGGTGGGTCAGCAGGACTATTGGGTAAAAACTGCGGGACAACAGATTATTAACGCCACTGGAAGCACATATATACAAATAACCAACACGACTCAGGCCTCAGCCTCAAACCAGGTAATAACCACAACGACCGGCACCGGAAACTACGTCAAATACAGCAACCTCACTGGAACCGTTCAGGATTTCACGGTGGATGCTCTGTCTGTATATGGCCTCCCAACACAACGTTTAAATCTGGCTGGTTTTCAGATCGTGCAAATCGCCGAAACGGCGCCCGTGGCCGGCTTCAGCGCCTCGCCGACATCCGGAGTGTCTCCGCTGGCGGTGACTTTCACCGACACCTCCATCGGTTCCATTACCAACCGGTATTGGGATTTCGGTGACGGCGCCACCACCAACACGACGGCGACATCCCTGAACCATACCTATGCGTCCACCGGCACTTATTCAGTCGCATTGATCGTGAGCGGCGCGCTTGGATCCAGCACCAACACGCAAAACAATGTCATCACGGTTTTCGTGCCCGACCCTCCGCCAGCCGGTTTGTCCGTGAGCCAGATGGAAGTAATCTATACGAAGGAGCAACGGGCACAGAACGGCAGAACCTATTGGCCGGACGGAAACATGGGGGTGATGGGGGACGGAAACGGCGGGTATGTTTTCTACGCGGCGAACGGCCCAACCCCAATCCGCACCACCGGGAGCCTCAATGATATTGCCCAGCAAACGACGAACGTCGTGATTGCGGGCGGCTCCAACTACAACTACAAGGCGGGCGGACCCGTATATCTTGATCCGGCTTCCGGACGGTACCTGCTCTTTTACCACGCAGAAATTCATCCCGGCGGAAACTATAAGCAATTCTACAGTGTCATTGGACTTGCCGTCTCCGACGCTGGTTCAAGCACGAAATTCTTTGACTGCGGGAAGATCATACAGCCGAACATAACCCCCGAGCAAGCCGAGGCGATGAGCACTGCCGTTGAAGTCGGCGGCGGTTCCTATATTGTGCGTGACGGATTCTTTCAAGTGTACTTCAGAGACACGCTTACCAATGGCAGCTTGGTCAATCTTACGGTCGCACGCGCATCCGTCACCGACGTAGTTCAGGCAGCGTTGAATCATCAAAGCGTTGCCTGGGCCAAGTACTACGGAAGCAGTTTCTCAGAACCTGGCATCGGGGGGTTGAGCTCCGCACTCGAGAGCGATAATCCCGGGGTCGGGTGGATGCATGTGGCATGGAACTACTGCATCCAGAAGTACGTCATGGTGGTCTCCAGGGGCGGGGATCTCTACCTTGTCTGGTCTGACGATTCACTCAATTGGTCTTCACGGACACAAATAGAGAGCGATCCGGGCGAGTCGTTTTACCCGACAATGATCGGTGCCGGCAGTGATCCGCAGCAGATCGGAGGAAAGTTCTATCTCTACTACACCTACTCGATTGCCGGGGGGTTTAATCGATATAGCGATGCGCAACTTGTACGCAGAACAATCACAGTTGAACCACAAGATACGGATGTGGATGGGATCGCAGACTGGTGGGAACTGAGGTACTTTGGCAGCCTCACAAACGCGAATAATACAACAGACGCAGATCATGATGGTTTTCTGGACTTCTGTGAATACGGCGCCGGGACCGATCCAACGAACGGATCTTCCCTCTTGTTGTTTTCGGAAGTCCGCGCGACAGGATCAAACATAGAACTCCGATGGGAGTCGGCGTCCAACAGGATTTATCAAATCATGATGACCACGAATCTCTTCCGGCCTTTCACTCCTCTTGCCACCAACCTGTGGACGACAAGTCCGTTAAACGTGTACACAGATGCCTTCCAGGGTCGCCCAACCACGTTCTATCGTCTGTCAGTCGCGGAACAGTAGGTTGTTATCCCGTGGTCCTGTGCGTAATAAAATTATCGGATGCGATGTGTGAAATATACCGCATGGAAATCAAACGAAATGATTCCCATTGTATAATATAAACAAACAGTTACAAAAAACGAAGAGCTGTTCGTGATGGATCGAGGCGGAAAAAGTATGAGACGGAAACGAAGCTATGCTGTAGACTGTCGTACAGCTCGGACTAAATGGGTCAATCTTCGGAAACTCAATTGCTTCATGCATAAATCCTATGGGACTGCGGTAAGATGAAGAAA